>JASHXZ010000259.1 GCA_030043285.1 Xanthobacteraceae bacterium
CGCCGAGCAGCAGGGCGGATGGCAGCATCATGACCGTGATCCGAAATAACGATGCAAATCCTAGCACAAAACGGCGGCGACGACGAGACGGAAACGGCACTATGCCGTGTTTTGCTTCGGCGCAACGATTGAGGGCTTGATTTGCGCCGGCCGTTCCGGCTATGGGGGATTCTCGGGTAAGGGACATCGCATGCTGCTCGCTCCGCTTTTCGGCACGGCGCTCGTCGTCGCCGTGGCTACCGAACCGCTCAACGGTTCAGGCAGCGCGACGCAATTGTCGATCCAGGAGAAAATGGCGGCGACCGAGCCGCTGGTTCGCTCCGCCACGAGCTGCATCGTGCATGCCGTGACCGCCGATCCGCGTTACGGCAGCAAGGCAGCCGCGCTCGGCGACCTGATCGTCGCTTCGATGCCGACCTGCGTGACGCCGGTCCGGGCGATGATCGACGCGTACGATCGCTATTACGGCGACGGCACCGGCGAAGCGTTTTTCATGGGGCCGTATCTCGACGTGCTGCCGAAAGCGGTGGTCGAAGGCTCGAAGAAGACCCCTTAAAGCGCCGCCGTTATTGCGGCGGCCCGATCACGTCGACGACGCGCATCCGGGTCGGATCGACCACAACCACTTTGTCCTGCACGATCGTGTATTCGAAGAATTTGGCCGATTGGTTGTCGGCCGTGACGTCGTCCGGCAGCGGGCTGAGCTCGAGCATGGGTGGCACGTCGGCGCCGATTTTCGGCGCGAAGCCGGTCTTCGCGGTCTTGCTCTTGTCCTTGGTGACCGCCGCATAGATGGCGCGGCGTTGCGCCGGAGTCAGAACGAGTTTCTGCTCGCCGCTTGCACTCACGGCTCCCGACGATCCGCTGGCGTCAAAGCCCTGTGCTACGGCGCTTTGCCCAACGCCGCCGCTTATGAGCGCAACGAGCGTAACTGCGGCGCCACGAGCGATCTGCAGGCTCATCGTTCGCTACTCGTCCATTGTTGCTGTGCGTATAGTGTTTGCTATGCGTATAGGCGCGGCGCGCGCTGCGTATTGCGGCAACGCGCGCTGCGCGATCTCGGCCGGCGCCGTCAGCGCGGCAGCGCTTGCACCGCTATGCCGGTGGCCGGATCGATGACGAGAATCCGGTCCCACTGATAAACGTACTGATACGCCGGCACCGGCGTGCCGACCGCCACCGGTGGGGGCGGGGCGAGCGCCTGATCGACCACGGGAGGCGGCGGAGCGACATCGACGATGGGCGCCGGCACTGCGGGCCCCGGTGCGACGACATCATCATAGTCGCGATCATAGAGGGGCGCAGGCGCAGGTACGGCGACCGCCGGCACGGGCGCCGCCGCGTCGTAGATCGGCGCAGGAGCGACGACAGCCGGCGGCGGCGGCACCGGCGCTACCGCCACCGCGGGAGCGGGCACAATCGGGGCGACACGATCGGTCACCGTCGTCCGCCGCGTCTCGACGATCCTGTGGTGACGGATGGGCCGTATCGTTCGCGTCGTGGTGACGGTGCGCACCGTTTCCACCGGCTCACTGACGATCTGCCGCGTGACGATCGTCTGCGCATGGGCCACCGGCACGAAAGCCGCGGCTGCCAGCCCCAATACCGCACACGGAATATGGATTCGCATGACCTACTCCCTGATGCTTGGTCCGGAACACGACCCGAACGAACACCAAGCAAACGCCGCATCGCGCCGCGCGTTCCTGTCAAATCCGAGTGTGTTTGCAGACAGTTGGGCCGTGGTTCCACTGCCGCGAAGTTGGCGCGCTCACGCCGCGCCGGCACCGTAACTGCGCGTCAGCGCCGGCCGCAGCAGCGCCGCCAGCGGCAGCGTGCCGAGTGCGACGGCAGCGACCAGTATCAGCGTCGGCGAGATGCCGAGCGTATCGCCGATCCGGCCGAACACGACCGGCGCGATGGCGCCCGAGCCGACCGTGCCGGTATAGAAAATACTGAGCGCGCGGGTACGCCGATCGCCGGCGACCAGATCCGGCACCGAGCCGTACAGCACCGAAGACGTGCCGTTGAGCGCGACGCCGATCAGCGGCAGCAGCGCCAGCGCGGCTGGCAGCGGCAACGGCAACAGCGCGACGATGCCGACCGCGGTGGCGCCTTCGGTGAGCCACACCGTGCCGATCGCGCCGATGCGTGCGCCAATGAAGGCGCAGGCAAGCTTGCCGGCGGCGCCGCCAGCAAACACCAGCGTCATGGCGAGGCCGACGTCCTGCAGGCTCGCGCCTTTGGATTTGAGCACGAACGGCAGAAACAACAAAAAACCCATCCGCACGGCGCTGTCGAGAATGCCGATCGACAGCAGCATCGTGAACGCCGAAGAGCGCGGCGGCGCGCCGCCGTCCGCGCGCACGTCGTCGGCTGCGGCGACGTGCGGATAGCGCGGCGTGACGAAAAAGATCACGACCGCCATGATCAGACCGAGGCATCCCAGAATGGCGAGCGCCGGCCGCCACGGCATGGCGAGCAGCATCAGCGACAGCGCCGCCGGCACGGTCATCTTGCCGAGATCGCCTGAGAAATTGTAGGTGCCGAGCGCCCTCAGCGAGCGCGGTCCGGCGAAAGCGCGGGCCACCAGGGCAGAAGCGATAGGATGCTGGGTGCTGGCGCCCGCGCCGCCGATCACGAGCGCGCCGAGCAGCAGCGCAAAGCCGGTGCTCAGTCCGGCGAGGCAATAGCCGAAGCCGGCGAGCGCGGTGCCGAGCGCCAGCACTGCTGCGCCGCCGATCCGCTCCGACAGCAATCCCGCCGGAATCTGCAGGCTCGCCATGGCGCCGACGAACATGCTGCGCAACAGGCCGAGCGCCGCGTAGCTGAGCGCGAATTCCCCCTGCCAAATCGGCAGCATGACGTAGATGAGGTCGGTGTAGCCGTCATGCAGGGCGTGCGCGGTCCCGGCGATCGCGGCGGTGCGCCGCTCATCGCGCGACAGCGTTGCGGCACGTGCCGCCAAGTGTCGCCACAAGCGTTGCAAACCGAACCGGCGCATAATGACCTGAACCGCTTTGATTCTCCGTCTATGACGCGCCCGAAAGGCCGTCAATTGCCGCGTTTTGTCCATTTCCCGCCCGCAATTGACCCGGACAATTGTCAAGGGCACTCTGCCCGCCGGCGAGAATCGCCGCTTTTTCAGCTCGGAGGACCGCATGTTCGGGATCGGCGACCTGTTCCAGTGGGACCGGTTCGTGACCCCCACGGTGATCAAGGTTTTTTATTGGCTCGCCGTTGTGGTTTGTATCCTGCTCGGCGTTGCCGGTGTGGTCACCTCGCTCGAGACGATGGCGTTCAATCCCTTCCTCGGCATGATCTTTTTGATCTCCTGCGTGCTCGGCACTTTCATGGGCGTGATCATCGCGCGTATCGGCGCCGAATTCGTGCTCATCGTGTTCCGCATCAACGAGCATCTCGGCGCCATCCGCAATCGCGGACAACAGATGTGACGGTGGGTTACCCTGCTAATTGAGAATTTGATTTGAACTGAATAAAGCGCCTTTGATGTGGCGCATGGGTCTTTCGGATTCCGAGCAGGACTCCGCCGTACAAATTCGCGCAAGCAAGAATGAACGGCGCTAGGATTAAGAAAGACAAGCTCGAAGTCTGACGGTTTTATATTTGGTTGATTGGGGAGGAGCTCCATCATGCCGAACTACGATGCGATCGTCATCGGCACCGGACAGTCGGGCCCGGCCTTGGCGCGGCGATTGGTGGCGGCAGGGCGGAAAGTCGCCATCATCGAACGCAAGCTGTTCGGCGGCACGTGCGTGAACACAGGCTGTACGCCGACCAAGACGTTGGCTGCGAGCGCCCAGGTTGCACATGTTGCACGGCGCGCCGGCGATTACGGCGTGCGGATCAAGGGATCGATCGACGTCGACATGAAGGCGGTCAAAGCGCGGAAGGATGCCGTTGTGGCGCTGTTCCACGACGGCCTCGAGCGATCGCTGAAGACCTTACAGGGCTGCACCGTTTATGAAGGCAGCGGCCGCTTTGTTGCGGCAAAGAAAGTGGCCGTGAACGGGTCCGAGCTCGCGGCCGATCAGGTTTTCATCAATGTCGGCACGCGCGCCGCGATCCCGCCGATACCCGGGCTCGATCGGGTTCCGTACCTGACCAACAGCTCGATGATGGCCGTCGATTTCCTGCCCCCGCATCTCGTGATCCTGGGCGGCAGCTACGTGGGCCTGGAATTTGCTCAGGCGTATCGTCGCTTTGGCAGCGAGGTAACCGTGATCGAACGCGGAAGGCGTTTGATCTCGCGGGAGGACCCGGACGTCTCAGACGCCATTGCCGAATTCCTCAAGGAAGAAGGCATCGACGTGCGCGTCGACAGCAAGATCGTCGGCGTCGAGCAACAGGGCAACGCGATCGCGGTGAAAATCGAAGCCGCCGGGAAGATCTCGCAGATTGCTGGAACGCATATGCTGGTTGCGACCGGGCGGCGACCAAACACCGACGACCTTGGT
>JASHXZ010000139.1 GCA_030043285.1 Xanthobacteraceae bacterium
GCCGAAATGCTCGAAGGCATCATGGCGGTGGTCGCCGACGCGCCGCCGCGGCATCGGCCGCCGTCGAAGCTCGACGAGGCGATGCGCAACGCGCGGAGCTGCTACGACCATGTTGCCGGCAAGCTCGGCGTCGAGCTGACGGATGCGCTGTGCGCACGCGGCCACCTTGTGCTGGCGGACGAGGGCGGCGAACTCACCGACAGCGGTGTGGTGTTCTTTCGGGACTTCGGCGTCGATCTCGCCGCGGCGCGTGGCCGCCGGCGGATTTTCTGCCGTCCGTGTCTGGACTGGACCGAACGGCGGCCGCATCTCGGCGGCGCGGTGGGCGCGGTGTTGGCACAGCGGTGCTTCGATCTGAAGTGGCTTGTGCGCATCCGCGACAGTCGGGCGCTCGCTGTCACGGCCGCCGGTCGACGGGGATTGAGCGAGACATTCGGACTTTCGTTCTAGCGTCTCGCAGAGCAGATTATTTGGACGCGTAATGCCGCCGCAGCTCGCGGGCAAACCAGACTGCGAGTATCGGCAGCGCTACGGCGGTGGCGAGAAACAGCAGCACCGCGCCGAAGCGATCGTAGGCCAGTGCGCCGACGGCGACGCCTGCGGTCTGCCCGATATAGAGCGCCGACGAGAACAGGCCGACGGCCGTGCCGCGCGCTTGCGGGGTCATCAGCGTGGCGTTGGTCTGCAGCGTGTTGTGCAGCATGTAGAAACCGAGCCCGATCGCCGCGGTGGCAATCGGCGCCAGCCACCAAACGGGCAACATCGCCAATGCGGCGAACGCGGCGGCGAGAACGAATCCGCCGCCGATCGCGAGGCCGATCTGGCCGAACCGGTGCACCAACAGCTTGACCAGGCCGGCGTAGATCAGGCCGCCGACGCCGAAGAAGGCGACCGTGATGCCCACCAAGGTGAAGCTGACGCCGAACTTTTGGTGCAGGTCCGCGCCGATATAGGCGAACGCGCCCCACATCAGCGCACCTTCGATGAATGCGGCGACGATCACGATGCGGGCGAAGCCGTTCGACAACACCGCGGCATAATCGGCCGCAAAACCTTTCCAGCCTTTACGTGAGCTGCCGCTCGCCGGCGCCGCGCGGCGAACGCGCGTCTGCGGATTGGCGAAGAGTTCAAAGATCAACCCGCTCGCCGCTACTGCGAACAGCCCGGCGAGCACGAAGAACACCCGGCGCCAGCCGAGCAGGTCGCCCAAAATGCCGCCGGCCGCCTGGCCGAACAATTGGCCGATGATTTGGCCGGACAGGTAGCGCCCCAGGATCGGCTGCAGCCGTTCGCGCGGCGTGACGTCGCCCACATACGCCATCGACACCGGGATGATCCAGCCGCCGACTGCGCCGGTGGCAAGCCGCGCCAGCGCAAGCTGCGGCAGCGACGCGGCGGTGCCGCAGATCGCCACCAGCAGCGCCGCCAACGTGCACATCAGCGCCACGGTGCGATATTTGCCGAACCGATCGCCGATCGGGCCGATAACGAGCTGGATCGTGCCGTGGGTGACCGCGTAGGCGGTCACCACGATGGCAGCGGCGCCGACGCTGGTGTGAAAATCGGCTGCGATTTGCGGCAACAGCGAATCCGTCACCCGCACCTGCGCCTGGCTGGCAAAGCCCGCCACCGCGAGCAGCACGATAGCGCGGGTCGGCGCTTCTGGGCGCGGGGGCGCAGGCGCAGGCGTCTGTTCGGAGGCTGACACGATTGCTGGAACCAGATGGGCGCAAAGGGTGAGGCCGGCGTTGACACTCGGCACGGCGCGGGCTTTTTAGCCCGCGCCAGAGCGAAACCACAATGATCGAAAACCGCTACCACCCGGCCGAGGTCGAGAGCCGCATTTACAAAGCCTGGGAGGAGGCCGGCGCCTTCCGCGCCGGCCGGCCCGAGCGCGCCAAGGCGGCGCCCTACTGCATCGTCATCCCGCCGCCCAACGTCACCGGCTCGTTGCATATGGGCCATGCGCTCAACAACACGCTGCAAGACATCCTGTGCCGGTTCGAGCGCATGCGAGGGAAAGACGTGCTGTGGCAGCCCGGCACCGATCACGCCGGCATCGCCACCCAGGCGGTTGTCGAGCGGCAATTGATGGAGCGTCAGGAATCGAGCCGTGCCATCGGCCGCGAGGCCTTCATCGCGCGCGTTTGGGAGTGGAAGGCGCAGTCCGGCGGCACCATCATCGGCCAGCTCAAGCGGCTCGGTGCCTCATGCGACTGGTCGCGCGAGCGCTTCACCATGGACGAGGGTCTGTCGCGCGCGGTCGTGAAAGTCTTCGTCGCGCTCTATCGCGAAGGGCTGATCTACAAGGACAAGCGGCTGGTCAACTGGGACCCGAAGCTGAAGACCGCCATTTCCGATCTCGAAGTGCAGCAGGTCGAGACCAGGGGCCAGCTCTGGCACATCAAATATCCGATCGAAGGCAGTGGCGAATTCATCGTGGTGGCGACGACGCGGCCGGAAACCATGCTGGGCGACGTCGCGGTCGCGGTGCACCCGGACAACGAAAAGCTGCGACATCTCATCGGCAAGACCGCCGTGCTGCCGCTGGTCGGCCGCCGCATTCCGATCATCGCCGATACATATGCCGACCCCGAAAAGGGCACCGGTGCGGTCAAGATCACGCCGGCGCACGATTTCAACGACTTTGAAGTCGGCCGCCGGCACGGGCTCGGGCTCATCAATATTTTCGATGACGAGGCCGCGCTCGACCTGAAAGACAATGCCGATTTTCTAAAAGGTGTTCCGCCATCGGCGGACCTCGACGAGACGCTGGCGCTGCACGGTTTCGATCGCTTGGCCGCGCGGAAAAAGATCGTCGAGCGGCTCGAAGCTGCCGGGCTGATCGACAAGATCGAGCAGACGTTACACGTGGTGCCGCACGGCGACCGCTCCGGCGCGGTGCTCGAACCGTTCCTCACCGATCAATGGTACGTCGACGCCAAGACCTTGGCGCAGCCGGCCATCGCAGCGGTGCGCGAGCGCAAGACCATGTTCGTGCCGCCGCAGTGGGAAGCGACTTTCTTCAATTGGATGGAGAACATTCAGCCCTGGTGCATTTCGCGCCAGATCTGGTGGGGTCATCAGATACCCGCCTGGTACGGCCCTGACGGCAAGATCTTCGTCGCCGAGACCGAGGACGACGTGGTCGCCGACGCGCTCGCGCACTATACCGACATCGAGGAGATCAATCCCGCCGAAGGCGACGCCATCGCGTCCGATCCGGAGCGCCGCGCGCGGTTCGCCCGAGACTATCTGCACCGCGACGACGACGTGCTCGACACCTGGTTTTCTTCGGCGCTGTGGCCGTTTTCCACGCTCGGCTGGCCGGATCAAACAGCCGAACTCAAGCGCTATTATCCGACTTCGGCACTGGTTACCGGTTTCGACATCATCTTCTTTTGGGTCGCGCGCATGATGATGATGGGGCTGCACTTCATGCGCGAGGTGCCGTTCCACACTGTCTATATCCACGCGCTGGTGCGCGATGCCGCCGGCGCCAAAATGTCGAAGTCCAAGGGCAACGTCATCGATCCGTTGAAGATCGTCGACGAATACGGCGCCGACGCGCTGCGCTTCACGCTTGCCGCCATGGCGGCGCAGGGCCGCGACATCAAATTGTCGGCGCAGCGCGTCGAAGGCTATCGCAATTTCGCGACCAAGCTGTGGAACGCCGCGCGCTTTGCCGAGATCAATGGCTGCGCGCACGATCCGGATTTTTCCGCGCACGAGGCCAAGGAGACGCTGAACCGCTGGATCATCCACGAGACCGCGAAGGTGGGCAGGGAAGTCACCGCGGCGATTGAAGCTTACAAGTTCAACGAGGCCGCCGGCGCCGTCTATCGCTTCGTCTGGAACGTTTACTGCGACTGGTATCTGGAGCTCATCAAGCCCGTGCTGACCGGACCGGACGGCGCCGCCAAGAAGGAGACGCGGGCCGCGGCCGCCTGGGCGCTCGATGAAATCTTGCGCCTCCTTCACCCGTTCATGCCGTTCGTCACCGAAGAACTCTGGCGCGAGATC
>JASHXZ010000260.1 GCA_030043285.1 Xanthobacteraceae bacterium
ACGCCGATAGTGCCGTTAGCCCTGGCATGCACGACCACCAGCGTGGTTGCGTCCCAGCTGTATGTCCCATCCGCTTCGGGAAAGTCGGTCGGGATGCGATAGGCGGCGGCTTCCAGCCCCTTGAGCGGAGCGCCGCCGCTGTTCGACATGGCCACCGCTATTTCCCCGGAATGATCGAAGCCAATACCTGCTTCGCCGTTTCCCTGATGACGCTGCGCTCATGCGGATCGCCCTTGACCAGGGACTCGGTCAAATGCTTGGCCTGCTCGAATGTGATGTGCGGCGGCAACGGCGGCACTTCAGGATCGGTCTTGACTTCCAGCACCACCGGGCGGTCGGCGGCGAGCGCGGTGTCCCACGCGGTGCCGAGCGCATCGGGACGGTCGACATAAATCCCTTTGAGGCCGATCAGTTCGGCGAAGCGGTGATAAGGCACATCC
Organism: Xanthobacteraceae bacterium; assembly: GCA_030043285.1. Taxonomy (GTDB): domain Bacteria; phylum Pseudomonadota; class Alphaproteobacteria; order Rhizobiales; family Xanthobacteraceae; genus BOG-931. The sequence goes on from JASHXZ010000260.1 coordinate 441, forward strand.
GGAATCTGCTGCGAAGCGTTGAACTTCGGATCGCCCTCCATGACGCGCTGCTCCCACGTCACCTGATTGAGGTCTTCGTTGTTGAAGACGCAGACGATCCAGCGATGGTCGGCCCACTGCCGCCAGTATTTCGAGACGGTGATCAATTCCGCCATGTTGTTCATCTGCATGGCGCCGTCGCCGACCAGCGCGATGACCGGGCGGTCCGGATGGGCGAATTTCGCCGCGATCGCGTAAGGCACCGCAGCACCCATCGAGGCCAGGCCGCCCGACAACGATGCCATCATGTCGCGGCGGATTTTCAGGTCGCGGGCATACCAATTGGCGCAGGAACCTGAGTCGCTCGTTAGGATGACGCGATCCGGCAGTCGCGGCGACAATTCCCAGGTGACGCGCTGCGGATTGACCGGAACGGCGTCCGCCATGGCGCGGTCCTGCAGCGTCTTCCACCAGTCCTTCATGTTTCTTTCGACGGTCTTGCGCCACTGGCCGTCGCCCTTTTTCGACTTCAGAAGCGGCAGCAGCGCGCGCAGCGTCTCGGCAGCGTCACCGACAAGATTGACCTCCATGGGGTAGCGCAGCGACAGCATGTCGGGGGCGATATCGATCTGCACGCCACGGGCTTGCCCCTCCTTCGGCAGGAATTCCGAATAGGGAAAGCCGGAGCCGACCATGAGCAGCGTGTCGCACTCGGTCATCAGCTTGAAGCTCGGCTCGGTGCCGAGCATACCGATCGAGCCGGTGACCCAGGGCAAATCGTCCGGCAGGACGGCCTTGCCGAGCAGGGCCTTGGCGGCGCCGGCTTCGAGCTTGTCGGCGACCGCAATCACCTCGTCGGCAGCACGCAGCGCGCCGGCGCCGACCAGGACGGCAACCTTCTTGCCGCTGTTGAGCACGTCGGCGGCGCGGCGCAGGTCGTGATCGTACGGCACCGTCTTCGGCTTGGTGAAACCGACGCCGGAATGCAGCGTGCCGTGCTTGCGTGGCGGCTCCTGATAGGTCGCCTCCTGCAGGTCGTTCGGCAGAATGATCGCGGTGACGCGCCGTTCGCCGAGCGCGATACGGACCGCGCGATCGACCAGGTGCCGCACCTGGGCGGGTGTCGAGGCCTGCTCGACAAAGGCGCCGGCCACGTCCTTGAGCAGGCTCGCGAGATCGACCTCCTGCTGATAATGGCCGCCCATCGCATTGCGCGATTGCTGTCCGGCGATCGCCAGCACCGGCATGTGATCGAGCCGCGCGTCATAAAGCCCGGTGACCAGATGCGCGGCGCCCGGTCCCGAGGTGGCGATGCAGACGCCGAGTTCGCCGGTGAACTTGGCGTAGGCGGACGCCATGAAGGCGGCCATCTCCTCGTGGCGCGCCTGAATGAATTCGATCTTGCCGTTGGCGCGTTGAAGCGCGCCGAACACGCCATTGATGCCATCGCCGGGATAGCCGAATATCCTGCGCACGCCCCACGCGTGGAGCCGCTCAACCAGAAAATCGCCGACAGTTTGGGCCATGGCAAAAACCTCGCGACAACGCCCGACGCGCGCCCCTGCCGATCGCGTTGGAATGGTTCTGTTGTTGAACGAACGGTTTGCGCGGAAGTTCCCGACTTGTGCTGCCGGCACAACGTCGCATTTCGACCGCACCGTCGAACGCCGCGCAAAAGCAGCGAATATTCCTGCGCAAAACCTATCAACCAACAACTGAATTTTAATTTGGCTGCCGAGCACCTATGAGGCTTTGCTCGCGACGCAATCAATAACAACAAAAACTACGCTTGCAGCAATTTCTCCAGACGGATCGGCAGCTCGCGGACACGGATGCCGGTGGCGTGATGCACGGCGTTGGCGATGGCGGCCGCGGTGCCGACATTGGCGAGCTCGCCGAGGCCTTTGACGCCGGCCGGATTGACGTCGTGATCGACTTCGGGAACCAGGATGACCTGGACCTGATCGACGTCGGCGTTCACCGGGATCATGTAGTCGGCGAGATTATCGTTGACATAGCGCGCGTAGCGGGAGTCGATCTCGGTCGCCTCGTGCAGCGCCGAGCTGATGCCCCAGATCATGCCGCCCATCAGTTGGCTATGGACGGTGCGGGTGTTCATCAGCCGCCCGGCGGCAAACGCACCGACGATACGCGGCACCCGGATTTCGCGGGTCAGCGCGTGCACGCGCACTTCGACCAGCTCCGCCCCCATGGCGTACATGACTTTGTCGCCGTGCGAACCGCCGACCATATCGACTTTGCCGGCATAGAGGTCGGCGATGGCTTGCGGTTTCAATCCGTTGGGGACGAACTCGGCATATTCCTCGATGGTCGCGACGCCCATGCGGTTGAAAACGTCGGCAAAGCTTTCGCCGGCGCCGTCATTTAAGGCGACCTTGCCGTCCTGAAGCGTCAGATCATCGGCGCTGCGGCCGGCGAG
>JASHXZ010000140.1 GCA_030043285.1 Xanthobacteraceae bacterium
TTCCGGTCGATGCCATCGTTGATCGGCTCGCCTCGATGGTCGACGTGGTCGACGTGCCGGTGATCGCCGATGCCGACACCGGCTACGGCAACGCGCTTAATGCGCAGGCGGCGGCGCGCGCATTCGAGCGCGCGGGCGTAGCCGCCTTCCATCTGGAAGATCAGACCTTCCCGAAAAAATGCGGGCACTACGACGACAAGGGCATCGTGCCGACGGCGGAGATGGTGCAAAAACTCAAAGCCGTGCGCGACGCCTTGCACGATCCTGATTTCATCGTCATCGCCCGCACCGATGCGCTTGCGGTCGAAGGATTCGACGCCGCGCTGGCGCGGGCCTCGGCCTATCTCGAAGCGGGCGCCGACATGATCTTTGTCGAGGCGCCGACGTCGGAGGCCGAGATCGCCGACATTGCCCGGCGCCTGCCGGGGCTCAAACTCATCAACATGTTCGCCGGCGGCAAGACGCCGCTCGTTCCGGTGCCCCGGCTCGAAGCGTTCGGCTACCACGTCGTCATCATCCCGAGCGACACCCAGCGCGCCGCCATCAAGGCCATGCAGCGCGTGCTCGCGACCATCGCTCGCGACGGCAGCGCCGCCGCCATGACCGGCGATATGGTTTCGTTCAAGGACCGCGAGCTTCTGGTCGATACCGCCGGTTACCTGGAGCGCGGCCGACGCTATGGGCCCTGAGCCCAGATTGACAAGCCGGGGCCGCGCGCCATGATCCCGGCGCGGCCGGAGCGACCGCCGTCGCAGCGGCGCGCGATCCGATCCGACTGGTGTGAGTAGTAACGTCATGGGCCTTGCCCTCGAAATCCTCGGGCTCGTTATTTTTCTCGGCGCGCATGTGTTCGTCACCATGCGCGAGCATCGCGCCGCGCTGGTCAAGAGGCTCGGCGCCGGCCCCTATCGTGGCCTGTTTTCGCTGGTTTCGATCATCGGCATCGTGCTCGCCGGCTACGGCTTTGCGCGCTACCGGGCCGAAGGCTTGATCATGGTCTGGTACCCGCCGGGCTGGACGCGCCACATCGTCGAATTGCTGATGTGGCCGGCCAGCATCATGGTGGTCGCCGCCTATATCCGCGGCCACATCGCGCGCGTGCTCAAGCATCCGTTGCTGGTCGGGGTCAAAACCTGGGCGGCGGCGCACCTGTGCGCCAACGGCGATCTCGGCGGCATCATCCTGTTCGGCTCGGTGCTGCTGTGGGGAGGCTACGCCCGAGCGATGCTGAAGCGCCGCGCCGATGCGGGCGCGCGGCCGATTCAGGTGGGCGGCACCAAAAACGACATCATCGCCATCGTCGCCGGCACCATCCTTTATCTGGCGCTCGGCCTTTGGTTTCACCCTTACGTCGTCGGCTTGCCGGCGTTCGGACGCTAGCGATGTCGGCGCAAAGCGACACGCGGCGGCTGACCGCTCCAGACATTCGCGCCCGCAAGGGTGGCGATCCGCTGGTCTGCCTGACCTCCTATCACGCGCACACCGCGCGTATCGCCGATGCGTATTGCGACGTCATTCTGGTCGGCGATTCGCTCGGCATGGTGATGCACGGGCTCGAAACCACGGTGCCGGTTACGCTCGACATGATGATCCTGCAGGGGCTCGCGGTGATGCGCGGCTCGGCGCGGGCTCTGGTTGTGATCGACATGCCGTTCGGCTCCTATGAAGGCTCGAAGGAGCAGGCGTTCGCGTCGGCGGTGCGGATCATGAAGGAGACCGGCTGCGGCGCCATCAAGGTCGAGGGCGGCCGGCGCATGGCCGAGACGATCGCGTTTTTGGTCGAGCGTGGCGTGCCGGTGATGGGCCATGTCGGGCTCACCCCGCAGGCCATCAACACCATCGGCTCGTTCCGCGCCCAGGGCCGCGACGAGGCCGATTGGGCGCCGATCGAGGCCGACGCCCGTGCGGTGGCGGACGCTGGCGCCTTCGCGCTGGTGGTCGAGGCGGTCGCCGAACCGCTCGGCCGCCGCATCACCGAAGCGGTGGCGATCCCCACCATCGGCATCGGCGCCAGCGTTGCCTGCGACGGCCAGATCCTGGTGCTCGAGGACATGCTTGGCCTGTCGCCGCGGGTGCCGAAATTCGTCAAGCGCTTCGGCGAACTCGGCCCGTCGATCGAGCGGGCGGTGAAGAGTTACGCCGAGGACGTGCGGGCGCGTCGATTTCCGGGGCCGGAGAACGTTTACCCGATGCGAACCAAGAAACCCTAGGTTCCAGCGCGCAAAGGCAGCTTTGGTTCAAGCTTTCGCTCAATCGTCGCAGGCCAGCCGGCAGCCTTTGCCTTGCTGGCGCCACATCATTAAATTACCCGCTCAGCGGGGTTTCCAACCGTAAGCGCCGGAATTTCCTTGGACTTTGTCCATCAACGCCGCGGCGGGCACCGCTTGCGAGAAGTGCAGCCGGGCTGAAATTCCGGCGATGCAGACGAGGAACTGGGGTCGGACTTCGTGGCCGATATTTTTCAGGAAGTCGATGAGGAAGTCCGTCGCGAACAGCTGAAAAAGCTGTGGGATCGCTTCGGCAATTTGCTCATTGCCGCGTGCGTTCTGATCGTGGCGGGCGTCGCGTCGTGGCAGGGCTACAATTACTGGCAGGCCAAGAAGGCCGGCGAGACCGGCGCCGCATTCGAGCAGGCCGCCGTGCTCGCCGAAGCCGGCAAGCACAAAGAGGCCGAGGCGGCATTCGCCAGGATCGCAACCGATGGCACGGCAGGGTATCGCGTGCTGGCGCGCTTGCGCGAGGCTGCGGAACTGGCGCCGACCGACAAGGCTGCCGCAATCAATGCGTATGACGCGCTGGCCGCCGACAAGTCGGTTGGTCAGCCGATGCAGGATCTCGCCGCGGTGCGGGCCGGCTACCTTGCGGTCGACACCGTTCCCTATTCGCAATTGCTGCCCCGGCTCGAGCCGCTGACCGGGTCCGATCGAACCTTTCGACACAGCGCCCGTGAGCTGTTGGCGCTGTCGGCCTGGAAGGCCGGCGACACGACCGCGGCCCGCAAATGGACCGACATGATCATGGCCGATCCGGCAACGCCCTCGGGAACGCGCAGCCGTGCCGAGGTTTTGAGCGAGCTGATCGCCGCGAACGGCAAAGGCTGACAAGAGCGCAACGCATGGCGCAGCGTCGTACTGTCTCGTTGGTTCGCACCGGTGCGCTGCTCGCGCTCGCGGCGATGCTGGCGGCGTGCACCAAGGGCGGTCAGTTCGATCCGACCACGCTGCTCGACAACGACATGTTCGATACCAAGAAGCCGTTGACGGGCCAGCGCGAGCCGGTCTTTCCGAACGGCGTGCCGGGCGCAGCCACCGGCATTCCGGCTGACCTCTATAAGGGCTATCAGCCGCCGCCCGAACAGGCCGCCGACAACGGCCAGGGCGCTGCCGGCGCTCCCACCGCCATCGCGCCGGCGGACAAGGAGCCGCCAAAGGCTGAGGCGAAAGCCAAGCCGAAGCCCAAGCCGAAACCGAGAGTCGCCCGCGCGCCGGAACAGCCGCACACAACGATCAGCATTGGGCTGAGCAAGAAGCCGCAGCCTGCCGAGCAGCAGCAAGCGCAGCAGCCGCAAGCGACGCAGACCGCCTGGCCCAACCCGAACCAGCCCGCGCAACCGGCGCAGTCAGCTTGGCCGGCACCACCGCCGTCGCAGACCGCCTGGCCGTCGCCGCAACAGGGCGCGCCCGCGCAAGCGCCGCAGACGGCTTGGCCCAATCCGCCGGCGCAGTAATCGGAACGCGGTGACCGGTATCTTCGCCGCAACGCTTGACGACCACCACCCCAGTTTGTCATCGGCTTCGCCGTCCTCTGCGGCGCATTTTGGCCGGATCCGCTCATGTCCTTCACCCTCGCCATTGTGGGCCGGCCCAACGTCGGCAAGTCGACCCTGTTCAACCGGCTGGTCGGCCGCCGCCTGGCGCTGGTCGATGACACGCCGGGCGTGACCCGCGACCGCCGCGAAGGCGAAGGCAAGTTGGGCGATCTGGCGTTCAAGGTCATCGATACGGCCGGCCTCGAAGAAACCGAGCAGGAGAGCCTTTCGGCGCGCATGCAGACGCAGACCGCCGCCGGGATCGCGGCCGCCGACGCCGTGCTGTTTCTCATTGACGCGCGCGCGGGCTGCACGCCAGCCGACCGCGGCT
>JASHXZ010000261.1 GCA_030043285.1 Xanthobacteraceae bacterium
GATCTTGAACGGCCGCGGCAGTGGCTCGACTTCTTCTTTGCCGAGGCGCCGCGGTATAAGCCGCAGCTCATTCTGCTTCCCGAGCTGTCGGTGCCCGAAGGCCTGGTCGAGCATGTCAGGCAGCTATCCAAGGAGTTTCCCGGTTGCGTTATCGTGGCCGGCAGCCACTACCACACGGAAAAGGATCCGGCGACGGACAAGAACGTCACGATTTCACGCTGTCCGGTGATCTATGGCGGCGAACTTTGCCATGTCGAAAAAATTCTTCCCGCCGAAGACGAACGCCACAAAGAGGAAACGCTCAAGCCCAAAGTCGGGCTTTGGGGCGGCCATAATCTCAAGATTTTCAGGAACACGCCGGTCGGATCGCTCGGCGTGCTGATCTGTTCGGATCATCTCGATTACAACATCCGCAACGTCGTTCTCGATCCGGACCACGATCTGCACGTGCTGTGCATCCCGTCGTTTCAAAACGATTCCGACGCGCATTTTTTGCGCATGGAGGCCGCTCTCAGCAACGTCAGCCGGACGCGATACGGCTTGTATTTCCTCTATGCCAACAACTGGTTTCATTCCGAAAAAGACCAGAGAACATATGGGGACGGCCGATCCGCGATTTTCGCTGAAACTTTCAACAAATCCCCCGGATGCTGGAAAAACAAGGTCTATGAAATCAACGAGCAGGATGATTACGTCGTCTGGAGCATGAATCTCAGAGAGCGGCGCCCAGCGAGCCGCGGCAGCGATCCTACGCGGGCATCCAATGTCGGCTGGATAGGGGCCCGCTCCCGCGAGCCTCGACCGTCCCGGCCCGACGAAGCGGGAGACGCCGTCGTTGCAGCCGCCGCCCAGAATGGAAGCGATAAGGCGTTCGGCGAGCGGCTGATCAAGTTCGGCGGCAACATCGCCGACGTGCGTCCGGCCGTTGCCACCCGCTATTTCTACAAGTTCACGCTCGGCCAGATATTGGAAGCGGCCTTCGATCTGTTCGATGCCGATTTCGCCAATATCCTCTACAAGCGCAGGTTTCTTGGTCGCGACTATGCGGTCGAGTTCGCGCGGCACGCGGCCGATCCCGATCGTCTCCTGACCCCGCGAGGCATCGAAGTCCGGTTGCCCCGGGACAAGGAGCCGCATGACAAGCTCGGCCTCGTCGCAGCGGCGTTCCGCACTGGCGAGGCGCAGACGATCGACGATGTCCGCTCCACGGAGAAGCCCTACGTCGCTCATTACCAGGGTACCCGATCAGAGCTTGCGGTACCGATCTTCGAGCTGCGCGACGACGAGCGGCAGAGCCCGAACAACGTCTCGTGCGTACTGAACCTGGAAAGTTGCCGTCCCAATCACTTTAGCGGACAAGTGCCGCTGGCCAAGCTGCTGGCGAGCAGCACGCAGCTCGCCGAAAAGCACGCGCTACTCAAGCTCGCCAACATGGAGCAGACCGTTTACGCAGAATCCAGGCGCGGCAGGCTGCTTTACGATATCGTCGAAGCCGCGAGAGACGAAGACAAAGCGTGCTGCGTGCGCCATCTGCGCAGCCTGCAGGAGCTGCTGCGCGACTGCTGCCACTGCAACAGCTTGCATGTCACGCTGCACGTGCTCGATGTCGCGTCGGGCAAGGTGGCGCGAAGCTATTGGGCCAGTGCGCGCAAGGTTGCGGCAAAGAACGTCTCGGTGCGAACGACCGCGCTGGAGACCGCGTTATCGACGCCCGGCCAGCAGGTTTTCATCTCCTCTGCGGCGCTGACGGTGAACCACAATATGTCCGGCCTCTTGGCGAGCCGTGACAGCGCCTGCGTCGGCGTTGTTGGGCTGCCTATGTTCTGCGAAGAATACGCCGACCTGATGCCCTGCCGATATTTCCTGCAGTTGGAGGCGCGCGGCGGGCCATTGTCTGATTCGCGGCCACAGCCGGCGCCGGCTCAACCCCATGCGGCGCTCGGATGGTACCAGGAATCACGGGCGCTGCTTGCCTATTATCTTGTCACGCGCGTGCTGCTGTGCGGCGATGGCCCCGGCGGCGAAGTGCGGAAAGCCGATGACGGCGACGGCGAGGCGGAGCAGGAGCGTCGCCCTCAAGTGCACCGAGCGGCGGACAAGGAGGGTAACGAAAGTAACTGGCCGCTGCGCATACCCTCGTCGGACTCGCGTCGCGAGGGCGATTACAACCGAAGCTATCTTGGAGCCAGGAGCAGCGAGGCGAAGGGAGCGATGGAAATGGAATTGCGGAGGGGGATAGCAGCGGCGCACACCGTCGCAGTGCGCGACTACCTGCAGGGGCTCGGCCTCGATGAACTCGCGCGCAGTCCCAAGACCGCCGTCCTCGAACGCGTGCTGCCGAACGTGGCGTTCCGCGAAGGCCTGCCGCTACGTCGAGGCCGGTCCGACAACGGCTCGGCGGCTGTGCACCAGGAGAGCGACTCGCTCATCAAACCGTACCGGTTGCCCGATCCGAGACAGCATGTGCCGCGCAAAACCGATCCGCGCCTGGCGAGCTGGCTCACCTATTGCATGACCGACTATCCTGACGTGCATCGCACGATCGCGGTCGTCGTCATCGGCGACGATAGCAACAGCCTCACGCTTGCCAAGAATCTTGCCGCGCAGAACGCCAAGCGGCATCCGGACTCTGCCGCGGACCGCAGCTTTCCCGAACTAGCGGTGGGCGTGTGTGTGATGGACGAGCATTCGCCGATCGTGGATACCGAAGACACATTGCTGCATCGCTCCTGCGACAATTGGAGCGACTGGGAAGAGGCCACCAACAAGATTCTTACCGAATTGAGCAATGATCAGCCCGCCGCAAAATACATCATCTGCGATGTCGATCGCACCCTTATCTGGCCCAAGGGGCATAAAGACTCCGCGCAAGCGATCCAGGATGCGCGGATAGACGCCTACCGTGAGATGTTGCGGAAGTTCTTTGACGCAGAGGTCAGCTACGAGCAGGCGATGCGCTACTACAAACGCAGCGCGGACTTTACGCCTTACCGGACCCATCCGCGCGCCTCCGCGGAGATGGGCGACTACTTTGACGACGAGGACGCCCGCGCCATCGCGGTGATCTTGCTGCATTTCGGGCTGCAAGGGTCCTGGTCGGGCGGCGCCTCCGAGTCGCTCCTTGATCATCTCAATACGGCGCTGCGCCGTGCGTCCGACGATACCGTCAAGGCATTCTTGAACCGCGTCATCGACCGCGTGAAAGCCAACGTGCCGACACTGCTCGAGGAATTCCGCGAGTGCGAGCACCTCGCCTATCTGAAGCTACAGAGCGGCCAGCTCCGGAGCTGGAAGAACATCAACGGCTACTTCATCAATGGCGCCGTGCTTCGCTGCCTGCGCGACGCGACTGCCGAAAATTGGATACCGATCGGCTATTCGGACCGTCCAGGCACGTCCGTCGGCTTGCGCGTCGATGCGCAGCATCGCACGGCATGGCCGATCGTGCCGAAGGCCTTGATCTCCCTTCCCGGCGTGGTTGTTGATCCGAACTGAAGCAGGAGGCGCCCGTTCGCCATTTAACAGGCGAATTAGCTAAGTTACGTTGTGCGCACGGCGAGCCTGCCCCCCTGCCGTGGCGCGGGGAGAAGAAAGCAAGCGGCTCCCGCTTGCCTGTGTCGTGCGCGTTTGGCATCTCTTTCCTGCCCGCGATTTATGGGCGCCATCAACGACAGCGGAGCGGCCGGCATGAGCTACGTCAGGCATGTGATCCAGCCGGGCGAGAAGATCGTCATGGATGGACACATCAGCTGGGTCATTTATCACCGCGCGATTTTCAGCGTCATCCTCGGCGGCGTGCTGCTCATCCTCGAATCGGTGTTCGCGCCGCAGGGCGACGTGCGCAGCTTTCTGATGTACGGCACCGCGGCGGCGTTCGCGCTCGCCGCGTTGGTCACGGCCGCGCAGGCGTGGTTCATCCGCTGGACCACCGAGATCGCGGTGACCGACAAGCGCATCATCTTCAAGCGCGGCTTCATCAGGCGGCACACCGCGGAAATGAGCATCGACAAGGTCACGACGGTGGACGTCATTCAGTCGATCTGGGGCCGCATCTTCGATTATGGCTTGGTCGAAATTCACGCTGCCGGCGGCGTTGGCGCCATGGAGCATCTCGACCTCGTCGCCAATCCCATCGCGCTGCGCAACGCGATCGAGGTGAAGTAACCCCGTTGCATTGCGCCGTCGATCGCAATGGCGGCAAAAAGTTTCGAAGGGATTTTTATGTCAAGGGTCTTCGACCGCCGGAGGCGACGCTTCGCGCCCTTGACATAAAAATTTTTTCGAAACACACGGCGGCCATTGCGATCGACGGCTTTCTCCGATCGAC
>JASHXZ010000262.1 GCA_030043285.1 Xanthobacteraceae bacterium
ACGAGCGATGGCGTCGCGGCTTCCGTCAGCGACATCGCCCTCCCCCATTCCGTCGGGCAATTTTCACACCCGCCACGCATGTTTTTTGCCGGACAAAACGCATTTCGTCTTATTGAACGGGCGGCATAAGCTGTCAATTCCGGGAGCAAGCCTGCTGCATGCGCTGCTGCATGCCCCCCGCGCGTGAACGCCTTCCGTGAAGCGGAATGGACAATCGAACCCGTCGTGACGACCTCGCGCGTGGTTGCTATGACACGGCGCCCGACAGGACAAAGAGGATTTAGCAACATGACGGACGATTTGGTTCAGATCAAAACAGACATCGCTTACGCCAGCCACGATGGCGTTGACCTGTCGGGCGATCTCTATCTGCCCAAAGCCGCGAAAGCCGCGCCGGCCATGGTTGCCGTGCACGGCGGCGCCTGGATTCAGGGCGCGCGTACTGCCTTTCAATACTGGGGGCCATATCTGGCGGCGCGTGGCATCGCCCTTTTTGCCATCAGCTATCGGCTCGCAACCAAGACCAAAACGTTTCCGCAAGCCGTCCAGGACGTGCTCGCCGCCGTGCAATTCGTGCGCGGCAAGTCAGCGGAGTTCGGCGTCGATCGAGAGCGCATCGGGCTTCTTGGCTCGTCGGCCGGCGCGCATCTCGCGGCGCTCGCCGCGCTCGGCGGCAAGAAATTCGCTGGTGGCTATCCGCAGGACGCATTCGCTTCGGTCAGCGCCGACGTGAAGGCGCTGGTCGGCGTCTACGGTATCTACGACATGGTGACGATGTGGACGAGCTGTCAGGTGCAATGGCCGATCGGCAATATCGTCGAGCGCTTTCTCGGCGCACCGCCAATAGCGGACCGCCAGCTCTATTTCGACGCCTCGCCGATCAGCTACGCGACGCTCGCCAACAACAAGCTGGCGGTGTTGCTCGTCACCGGCACCGAGGACGACTTGGTCGACCGGGTGGCGCAGATGCAAGCATTTCAGCTCGCGCTCAAGCAGGCCGGCTTCTTCGTGCGCCCCTGCATCGTCGCCGGCGCACCGCATTACTGGATGAGCGACCCGATCGACGACCCGACCGGCTTTCCTGCGTTTTTGGCGCCACGGCTGGTGCGTTTCTTGGCGGAGAAGCTGTGAATCGTTTCCCGGGCGCAGCGCAGCACGAAGTGGTGCGCTGCAGACCCGGGACCGTCAAGCACTCCAAGCCTGCGAAGGTCCCGGATCAGCGGTGCACCGCATCCGGACCGAGTGCCATTATCACTTCTTCTCCAGCATCAGCGTGCCTTCGCGGCGGATCAGCGGCTGGATCGCTTCGGCGAGTTTGGCGAGGAGCCAGGGCAGAACAACTTGCAGCGTCACGTGATCGTCGGCGACGTCGATGGTGCCGCCAATCGTCTGGGCCAACGCGCTGACCCGGAACGCCAACTGATCGCCGGTCCAGGTCTCTTCCTGGATGTTGAACAGATGGCCGTATTGTGCGCGCACGCCGGCCAGGCCGGATTTGAGCCGGCGCATCGCTTCGTCCTTGCCGAGATGATGCGGAATGCTGACGATGAGCGGCTTCGACATGGCGGCTCCAAGCTCTTTGATTTGATATAGGGTCACGCGTTGCGTCAAACAAAGGCGCGGAACTCCGAGCATCGTCTTTGCCGGGCACGGGGTCCCCGCCGCGCTCACGCGGCGGGTGGCCCCTGACCGGCAATCCATTGAGCCGCGACGCAGCATGGATGCCCGGGTCAAGCCTGGTCAAGCCCGGGCATGACGATGTTGCGGAGTCCTACTCCGCCGCGGCACGCTTGCCGACCGCGGCACTGACCGCAGGCATCACCTTCTCCGCCATCAGCTCCATGGAGCGGCGCGACAAGGTCGGATCGGCCCAGTCCTTGCCGCAATAAAGCAGCGTGCCGAAATCGCCGACCTTTTCGCACAGCGCCAACAGCGCATCGACCACGCGGTTGACGCTGCCGCGGATGACGAGATTGTCGAACACATAATCGAACGTCACGTCGTCGTCGCTCATGTCCGGCCGCGCCTTGAAGCCGGCCAAGCGTTTGCCGCGCCGCAGCTTGGCGGTGAGCTGGCTCATGTAGAAGCGGTACGGACTCTTCTCATCGTCGCCGCCATAGGCGCGCGCCACCTTGTCGTCGTCGGCGACGAAGATCGAGCGCGCGATGCGCCAGTTGGCGCGCTCCGCCTTGTGGCCGCCCTCGGCGCAGCCCTTGGCGTAATTGTCCCATTGGCTGAGCAGATGGTTCTGATGCAGAAAATGCGAGGAGATCGGCCAAAAACCGCGGCGGCCAAGCGCAATCAGTCCCTTGGATTGCGGATCGGTCGCGGTGCCGAGGATCGGCGGATGCGGTTTTTGATACGGCTTGACGATGCCGCCGAGGCCGATCTCCGGCCACACGGTTTTGACCGTCGAGACGGTCCAATATTTTCCGGGCAGATCGTACGGTGGCGCGCCGGACCACAGCGCCAGAATTTGATCGAGCGCTTCGACGAACATGGCGCCGCGGTCGGCATCGAGCAGGCCGAGCGCTTCGGCGTCGCTACGCAAGACACCAGCGCCGACGCCGAGCAGCAAACGCCCCTGCAGCAAATTGTCGACCAGCGCCACCTGGGTCGCGACCAGCACGGGATGGCTGAACGGCAGGTTGGTCACCGCGGTGCCGAGTTTGATGCGCGAGGTGAAGCCGGCGAGCGAGGCCAGGAACGTCAAACTGTTCGGAATGTTTTCGGCCAAATCGGTCAAATGCTCGCCGCAGAAACCTTCGCTGTAGCCGAGCTGTTCGGCGAGCACGAAGGCTTCGCGGTCCTCGCGCAGCGTTTGCGCATAATCCCGCGCCGGCGGATGCACCGGCATGATGAAGAAGCCGAGCTTCATGGTCGCTCCGATCGACGCGTTGCACTTAAGTGCAGCGAGGTAATGCGATCCGCCGCGCCGGTCAATTGAGCCGGCATCCATCGAGGCTAGGCGCGGTTCACGCGGCGAATCTCTCGGCTTGCGGCGACGCGGCAACGAGCTCGTGCACCGGCCGGTAGGGGAAGAACACGATCATGGTCGTCGCCGCTACCAGCATGATGCAGACGGCGAGCACGAGCGGCGCCACGAATGCGCCGGTCGCCTGCGCGATGACGCCGGTCAAATAAGGCGACAGCGTTGCGCCGAGGATGCCGAAGAAGTTCATCAGCCCGCTCAAGGTGCCGGTCTGGTTCGGCGCGATGTCGGTGCAGATCGTCCAGAACGGGATGACGTAGAACGACAATCCGGCATTGGCGATGATGATCATGGTCACCGCCAGCGTGTTGGAGTCGGTCGTGGCGGCGATCAGCGTGGTCACGGCATAGATTATGGCGCCGAGCCCGACGAACAGCTTGCGGTGGACTCCGCCCTGCCTCCAGCCTGCCGCGGCGAGCCAATCCATGCCCCATCCGGCGAAAATCACCGCGACGAACGCGACCAGGAACGGCAGCGCCGACAGCGTGCTCGCCTGAATGAGCGGGATGTGCCGGTAATGGCTCAGATACTGCGGCAGCCAGGTGAGAAAGAGGTATTGGCAATAGGGCAGCGCGAAGTAGCCAATGTAGAACGGCCACAGCGCCGGGCTGGTCAGCAACAGCCGAACCGGCACCGGCGCTTGCGCGGCGCGTTCTTTGGCCTCGGCGGTCTCTGCGTGCGCGCCTTGCGGCACCGGATCGTCGAAATTGCGCGCGTAGCTCCACCATGCCGCCGCACCGGCCAGGCCGATCAGGCCGAAGATCACGAAGATCCAAACTGGCGAGCCGGTCGCGCCCAAGATGCGGCCGGCGAAGAACACGCCTGCCGCCGGGCCGAGTTGGGCGCCGGACTGCACGAAAGCCGAGAAGCGGCCGCGCTTTCTGATATCGGGTATGGCGCGCGCCACGGCGGCGACGCTGGCGGGAATGTAGGGGCCTTCGAAGGCGCCAAGCAGCACCCGGAACGTCGCCGTGAGCCAGAGCACCGTGGGCGCGATCGGCGTCAGCAGCACCCACAGCGACCAGCCCGCCATGGCGCCCGCCAGCGTGCGGCGCGCACCGGCCTTGTCGGCGATCCAGCCGCCCACCGGCTGCAGAATGAGATAGCCCAGCGAAAACGCGCTGAGCATCATGCCGATGGTGGACGGCGTCCAATGGTAATCCTTGGCCCATGCCGCGGCAGCGACGCTGAAATTGGTGCGGTCGGCCCACAACAGCACGCTGCCGACGAAGAAAACCGTCGCGGTCATTGTCCAATTGATCGGCCGGCCGGAGGATCGATCGGTGCTCGCTGGCATGGCGCTTCTCCCTCCCGTTTTGCTCGCATTTTGCGCAAGCTTGATACGGATTGCCGGGCAAGTCCATGCGTCACGACGACGGTTTACCGTTGCGTGTACTCCGCGGCGGAAGCGCGGACCGGCGAAACCGGTGCCGGCCGGCGAAGAGCAAAAAAAATCGAGGCCGGATTTTGATCCGGCCTCGATCCTGTCGTTCGGCAAATTTTGATCGGGCGAACTTACTTCGACGCGGTCTTCCAGGCTGCTGGAACTTCCTTCGCCCAGTGCGCTTCGATCTGCTTGACCACCGCGTCGGGCAGCGGCACGTAGTCCAGCGCCTTGGCCTGCGGCTGACCCTCCTTGAGCGCCCAGTCGAGGAACTTCAAGATCAGTTTATTCTGATCGGGCGGGCTGTCCTTGCGCAGCAGCATGTAAGTCGCCGCCGTGATCGGCCAGCTCTTGTCGCCCGGCTGGTTGGTGAGGATCAGATAAAAGTCCTGCACCTTGGTGAAATCGGCATTGCCGGCCGCGGCCTGGAACGCGTCCATGGTCGGGGCGATGGTCTTGCCGGCCGCGTTCACCATGTTGGTGTAGGTGAGCTTGTTCTCGATCACGTAAGCGTACTCGACATAGCCAATCGAGCCGTCGACCTGCTGCACGTAGGACGCAACGCCCGGGTTGCCCTTGCCGCCGACGCCGCCCGGCCAGCTGACCGAGGTGCCTTCACCGACCTTGCTCTTCCATTCCGGGCTGACCTTCGACAGGTAATCGGTGAAGTTGAAGGTGGTGCCGGAACCGTCGGAGCGGTGCACGGTCGTGATGGCGGTGTGCGGCAGCGTGACGCCCGGATTGATCTTCTTGATCTCGGCGTCGTCCCAGTACTTCACCTTGCCGAGATACACGTCAGCCAGCGTCGGACCGTCGAACACGAGCTGGCCGGCCTTGATGTCGGCAAGATGCACGACCGGCGTGATCGAGATGATCACTTGCGGAAACTGCACCAGCCCTTCCTTGGCGACTTCCTCGGGCTTGAGCGGCATGTCGGTGTTGGCGAACAGCACCGTCTTGGATGTGATCTGTTTGATGCCACCGCCGGAACCGATCGGCTGATAGTTGATGGTGTCACCGGTCTTCTTGGCGTATTCGGCCGCCCACTTCGACAGAACCGGGTAGATCGCGGTACCGCCGGCTCCCGTCAGGTTCGCGGCATGACCGCTCGCCGTGAGCGAGACGGTTGCGGCGGCAAGCGCCGCGTAAAACTGCATTCGCATGCGGTATCTCCTGCTGAATTCGGGACTCATGTTCTGATTGGATCGCCGCTTCGACTGCTGCGGAGCTTCGATTGTTGCGGAGGTCCTGCCCAAGGCCAACGCGGACTAGTAAGCCGTCGATCATTTCAGTTTTATGACAACCAACCGCGGCGAAGCGCGCTATATGGCAATCGCAATCTGCGTTCCGCGGAGAAGGCCACGATATCAACAGGTTCGTTATCGGTCGCAGCCGGAACTTCGAACGCCTACGTCACAGCGACAGAACGCCGCTCCAGCCAAGCGGGCGACATTGATCCAGCTTGCCCAGCGGCCCAGGTAACCGAACGCCGCTACCGGCCGCGCTTTGCATCTTCCCAAGATGCCGACGAATTCGGCTGCTTTGTCAATACCTTGCAGTGTCATCCCGCTGTCATACAGCGCCTCTACAAAGAGTGGACCCGTGAACCCTCCCATGCTGCTTTCCGCGTTCATCGCCGACGGCACGTTCCGTCATGGTCCGCCTCACCGCCCTCGCGGCGGCGCGCGATCGATCGGCTTTGCCGCCGCTCCGCCCTCAGCCGGTGGGGCTTGTGTGCGAGCCGACGAACCGTTTGACTTGGCGTCGCAGCGGCCGGCCCCGCGCGCGCGTTCAACCATACGACCGGAGGCGCGTCGTGGCTGACGTCGCGCTGCGAGACGGACGGTTCATGACTGCAGCCAAAGCGACGACGCGCGCCAGGGTGCTCAACCGGCTGCGCCTCGGCGACCTGCTGTTTCGCCATCTGACGCGCGGCGCGGCAATTGCCGTGCTGGTGCTGCTCGGCGCCGTGATCCTCTCGCTGTTGATCGGCGCGCTGCCGGCGATGCGCAAATTCGGCTTCGGCTTTCTCATCTCGCAGGAATGGAATCCGGTCACCGACGAATTCGGCGGCCTGCCCGCGATCTACGGCACGCTGGTGACCTCATTCATCGCCATGCTGATCGCGGTGCCGGTCGGGTTGATGATCGCCTTTTTTCTTACCGAATTGTGCCCGAACTGGCTGCGGCGGCCGATCGGCATCGCCATCGAACTGTTAGCCGGCATTCCCAGCATCATTTACGGCATCTGGGGCCTATTCACATTCGCTCCCTTCCTGCAGCACACGCTGCAGCCTTTTTTGATCGCGACCCTCGGCAACGCGCCGTGGATCGGCGCGCTGTTCGCCGGTCCGCCGTTCGGCATCGGCATGCTCACCGCGGGACTGATCCTTGCCATCATGGTGCTGCCGTTCGTCAGCTCGATCTCGCGCGACGTATTCGAGTCGGTGCCGATCGTACTCAAGGAAGCAGCCTACGGCATCGGCTGCACCACCTGGGAGGTGATGCGCAACGTGGTTCTGCCGCACGCCCGATCGGGCGTCATCGGCGGCGTCATGCTGGCGCTCGGCCGCGCGCTCGGCGAAACCATGGCGGTGACCTTCGTGATCGGCAACGCTCCCTCCATCTCGGCGTCGCTGTTCGCGCCAGGCACCACCATCTCGGCCGTGATCGCCAACGAGTTCACCGAGGCGGTCAGCCCGCTTTACACCTCGGCGCTGATCACGCTCGGCCTCATCCTGTTCGTCATCTCCTTCATCGTGCTCGCCGCCGCGCGCATTTTGCTGGCGCGGGCGCAGCGGCGCGTCGGGTAAGCCATGTCGGACGCGGCGTTCGCCAGCACGACTTTCCTGAGCGGCGCCGGCCGCGGCCGCTATGCCGCACGCCGCCGACGCGACACCATGGCGACCGGGCTCGCCTTCGCGGCGACGATTTTCGGCCTGGGCTGGCTGGTGCTGATCCTGGGCTCGCTGTTGTGGAACGGGCTGAGCGGCCTGTCGCTGTCGGTGTTCACCGAGATGACGCCGCCGCCGGCCGCGGCCGGCGGGCTGCTCAACCCGATCATCGGCAGCCTGATCATGACGGTGCTTGCCATCGTTATCGGTACGCCGATCGGCGTGCTCGCCGGCACCCACATGGCCGAGTACGGCCGCTACCAGCGACTCTCCAGCACGGTGCGGTTCATCAACGACATCCTGCTCAGCGCGCCGTCGATCGTGGTTGGGCTGTTCATCTACGAGGTCGTGGTCGCGCCGATGGGCCACTTCTCGGCGCTGGCCGGCGGCGTGGCACTCGCCGTGCTTGTCATTCCCGTGGTGGTGCGCACCACCGAGGACATGCTGACCCTGGTACCCAACGCGCTGCGCGAAGCCGCGGCTTCGATCGGCCTACCGCGCTCGCTGACCATTACGCGGATTTGCTATCGCGCCGCGCGCGCCGGCATGATGACCGGCGTGCTGCTCGCCATCGCGCGCATCAGCGGCGAGACCGCGCCGCTGCTCTTCACATCGCTGAACAATCAGTTCTGGAACGCCAGCCTCAACGCGCCGACTGCGAGCCTGCCGG
Source organism: Xanthobacteraceae bacterium (assembly GCA_030043285.1). GTDB lineage: Bacteria > Pseudomonadota > Alphaproteobacteria > Rhizobiales > Xanthobacteraceae > BOG-931. The sequence goes on from JASHXZ010000262.1 coordinate 7,940, forward strand.
TCGTGATCTTCCTGTTCGCGCT
>JASHXZ010000263.1 GCA_030043285.1 Xanthobacteraceae bacterium
ATGCGGCGCTCACACTGCCGACCGTCGCGGCCATCGCGCTGTCGAAGTTGCTGCTCGACCAGTTGCCGCCACCGCCGTACCAAACCGGCTGATAGTGGCGCATCGGATCGGCGTCCTCGGGATGCGCGCGCCGCAACGCCGCCTCGAACGCGTTGGCCCACGGCTTTTCCACGTCGAGCGCGATCGCATAGGGCAGCAGCGCCTCGAAACGGTCGGTGGTGATCTCTGGCGCCCCACTGTTGAGGCGATCGACTTCGGCGGTTTGCAGATAAAGCCGCAAGCCGTCTAGCTGATCCATGATCTTGCGGCCGAGCACGGTCGGCGCCTTCATCAAATAGAGAAAAATGCCGTTGAGCGCGCCGAATGCCGTGACCAGCACAAAGGGAAACGGATCGTTCTCGAGAAAGGTGGGCAGCGCCGCATAGGCAAAACTGAAAACGCTCGAGAGAAAGATCGCCGCCATCATGACAAGAACGGCAAGCCTCGCCATGTTCACGAGCTTAAGTCCCTCGCCGAACACGGAGCGCAGGAGCGGGAGCAAGAATAGACCGACAAACAGCCCGCCGAAGCCGACGACGTAGAGAATCGCGATATCCGTGTCTTGCAGGCCGCCGAATGCCACGAGAGCGGCAACCACCGCCACCGTCATCGCCACGCCGAAAGCGACATAGCCGAGATTGCGGCGGAAAAAGCGATTGCGGTTCACAGAGACGACGGCATTGGTGAATTTGGCGACCAGATCGGCGACGGTTACCGCGTGCGTCCGGTCGATGACGATCGTGCCGCCGTTTGTGTTCAGTTTGGTGACGACAGCGCGCTCCTCGGCCGACAGCGGCGCATCGGCGTCCGGCTTGTTGGCGGTCTTCTTGAGCGTAAGGCCGCCGCCCGAGCGATCGAGCAGGACGAGGCCGCGCACGGCGAGCGAAAGCGCCGCCGCAGTAAAGGCGCGCCATTTCTCGCGGGTGAGGCCCCAGTTGTGGATGTAGTTGGCGAGCGCCGGCGAGATGCCGGCGGGCGGATGGAACAACGGGATGATGGTGCCGCCTTTGGGATCGCGCCCGAACGCTTCCCAGGCCGCAAAGTAATAGATCAGGACAGCAAGGAAGCCAATGCCGCCGATGATCCATTGGCGATTGTCGAACAGCCGGTACCACAGCAGCGTGTTGGCGCTGGGCGGATCGACGGCACTTACAGGCAAGGCGGCGACAACGGTCAAACCTTCCCCGGGCGCCAGACGCCGCGTGGTCAACACGGTGAGCGCGCCGTCGTTGCCGATGCTGCCGTGCCAGTCGGTGCCGCGGTCTCCGGCGCGCCCGGTGAACGCGGTCCAGCGCAGCGGTGCGGCGCCATCGACAAGATGCAAACGGTACGTCGCCGCCTCTATCGGGAAATTCCAGAAATTGCCGGTCACGTTCCAGTTCAGCTCCGGCTTGTCATCGAACCAGCGCACCTGTCGCCCGGTGCGATACGTGAACACGTAGGTGTATTCGCCGGGCCGGAGCAGCACCTTGCTGTTGCCGGCATAGATGCGAACGAAACCGTTGTCGCGCTCGGCATGATAGGGCTCCTGATAGCCGTCGCGGGTAACGCCGAGCATGCTGAAGGTCACCTCGCGGAGATGGCCGTCGGCATCGCGAAACGTGAGCGGGAAGTCGCGATAAATGCCGTGCCGCATCGCGTTGCCCTCGGCACGCACGCGCAGGGTCTCGGTGACGGTGAGTTCGCCGTCCTTGGCGACCGCAACGTCCGAATTGAAGGAATGGATGACTTCGGCGGCGAACGCTCTGCCGGTGCCGGCGAGCGCCGCGATCAGAACGGCGATGCGCCAAAGCCTGCTCATGTCGGCGCTGCGTTGAATTGGACTTGCGGCGCATTGCGCTCGCCGGCATCCGACAGCTCGAAGAAACCCCGCGGCACGAACCCGCACGCGCTGGCGATCACGCTATTCGGGAACGTCTGCACCGCAACGTTGAGATTGCGCACGGCGCCGTTGTAATAGCGGCGCGCCATCTGCAGGTCGTCTTCGAGCGCGCTGAGCTCTTTCTGCAATTGGAGAAAATTTCCACTCGCCTTGAGGTCGGGATAGTTTTCGGCGAGCGCCAACAGCTTGCCTAGCCCCGCCGACAAGGCGCCCTCCGCCTTGGCGCGGCCGGCCACGTCATCCGCCGGTACGGCGCGGGCGGCACCGCGCAGCGCAGCGACCTCTTCCAGCACCGCGCGCTCATGGGCGGCGTAACCTTTCACGGCTTCCACCAGATTGGGGACGAGGTCCGATCGCCGCCTGAGCTGAACGTCGATGCCGCTCCACGCCTCGTTCACCATCTGGCGCAGGCGTACCAGCCAATTGAAGATGACGATCGCGTAGACCGCTATCGCCGCAGCGACTGCGATGATGATCCAGAACCGCATTGATGCAGGTCGTTGCCCTAACCGAAGAGCGCAGACTATAGCTTCTTATGACTGCCGTCGCACATCGGCTTGTTGCCGCTGCGCTTGCAGGCGCAGAACCAGACCTGCTCGGATTTGTCGGCCTTGAACTCGATCGGCCGGAACGCGGTGGGCTTATGCGAGCCGTCGCAGAACGGCTGCGATTTGGAGCGCCCGCAGGCGCACCACCAATAGCTCTTGCCGGCCTCCACCTCGATCACGATCGGTCGCTGCCCACCGATCTCCGGCATCTCGCCCATACCCGTCGTCGCCGCGTCGCTCATGCGCTTCTCCCTCCGCCTTCCGTTGCCAGCCACGCCTCGCCGCACGCCTTGGCGAGCTCGCGCACGCGCAAAATATAGCTTTGCCGCTCGGTCACGGAAATTACGCCGCGGGCGTCGAGCAGATTGAAGACGTGGCTCGCCTTGATGCACTGATCGTAGGCCGGCAGCGCCATCAGATGGCGGCCGCGATTGGCCCCCGCCCTGCCCTCGCCCGCTTGCCGCTCCCAGCCGGCGTCCAGATATTTTTTGCACGCCGCCTCCGCCATGCGGAATTGCTCGAACAGCATGTCGGTATCGGCGTATTCGAAATTGTGCCGCGAGTATTCCTGCTCGGCCTGCAGGAACACGTCGCCGTAGAGCACGCGCTGCGCGCCGTCGCGCCCGTTGAAGTTGAGATCGAACATGCTCTCGACGCCCTGCACATACATGGCGAGGCGCTCCAGCCCGTACGTGAGCTCGCCGGAGACCGGCGCGCATTCGAAGCCGGCGACCTGCTGAAAGTAGGTGAACTGCGACACTTCCATGCCGTCGCACCAGCACTCCCAGCCGAGCCCCCAGGCGCCGAGCGTCGGGCTTTCCCAATCGTCCTCGACGAAGCGGATGTCGTGGATTTTCGGATCGATGCCGATGGCGTAGAGCGATTTGAGATAAAGCTCCTGCAGATCGTCGGGCGACGGTTTGAGGATCACCTGGAGCTGATAATAATGCTGCAGGCGGTTGGGATTTTCGCCGTAGCGGCCGTCCTTGGGCCGGCGCGAAGGCTGCACATAGGCGGCATTCCAGGGTTTTGGGCCGAGCGCGCGCAGCGTTGTCGCCGGATGAAAGGTGCCGGCGCCGACCTCCATGTCGTAGGGCTGCAGGATGATGCAGCCCCAATCCGCCCAATAGCGCTGCAGCGCCAGGATCAAACCCTGGAACGAGCGCTCCGGGCGCATATAGGGCGGCAAATCAGCAAGGCTCGATCCGCTCATGGAGTGCGTTGTTGGTTGAACGGCCCGCCAAGGTCAAGTCCGCCCGCGACGTAATTTCCATGGCGGGCAGCGATACGGCCGCTATGCTGCCGGCGTAGGCGATACGGTTGGACGGAGGAAACGGTGCAAATCAATCGACGTAGGCTCATGGCCGCAGGTGCGGCGCTGGTGTCGTTCGGCGCCGCGCCGCTCGCGCAGGCGCAGGATTTTCCGACCCGGCCGATCCGCATCGTGGTGGCGTTCCCGCCGGGCGGTCCGACCGATTTCGTCGGCCGGCTGGTCGCCGACAAGATGACAAGCATTTTGGGCCAGCGCGTTTATATCGACAACAAGCCCGGCGCCAATGGCACGCTCGGCGGCGGCGACGTCGCCAAGTCGGAGCCCGATGGCTATTCGCTGTTCCTTACGACGTCCGGAGCGGTGACCGTGTCGCCACACATAATGGCAAAAATGCCGTTCGACACGTTCCGCGATTTCGCACCCGTTGCACTGGTGACCACCGTCCACGAGGTGCTCGTGGTATCGCCGAAGCTCGGCGTCAAAAACGTCAAGGACCTGGTGGCGCTTGCCAAGCAACAACCCGGTGCGGTCACGTTCGCGTCAACTGGTGTTGGCTCGCCGCCGCATCTCGCCCAGTTGCTGCTCGACGCCGCAGCCGGCGTGAAATTCCTCCACGTGCCCTATCGTGGGGCGGCGCCGGCCTTAACCGATCTGCTCGGCGGACAGGTGCAGGTCGTCGCGCTCGATATTCCGGTGGTGATCTCGCAAATCCAGGCCGGCAATCTGGTGCCGATCGGCATTGCCGGCGATCAGCGTGATGCCGTTTTGCCTAATGTGCCGACACTCGCTGAACAAGGTTATCCGAATACCGACGCCTCGAACTGGTATGCGCTGCTGGCGCCGGCCAAGACTCCCCAAACCATCATCGCCAAGCTCAACAAGGCGGTCGATGCCGCGCTCGCCGACCCGGCGGTGCACGACAAACTCGTCAAGACCGGGGCGACGCCTGCCGGCGGCACGCCGGAAGCGCTCGGCACTTTCATGAAGGCCCAGTACGACAAATGGGGCCGCGTGATCCGCGAGCACGGCATCCAGGAGACGCCGTAATACCCATTGCATGTCATCATCCGCGCATGCGGATGAATCCAGTATTCACCGACGGCGAGGTGTTTACTGGATGGTCCGCTTTCGCGGACCATGATAGGTCAATAATTTAATTCGCTTGGTATGGCGCTCACCCTGGCCGGTATTCGCCGGTCTGCGGGTCGGGCTTGAGCTTCGGCAGCGTGTCGCGGTCGACCGGCTGGATCGATGGCGCATCGCGAACGCTGTCGAGTTCATCGTTGACGCGACGCCCTTCCTTGACGCACCAGCGCACCAGCGCCGCTGCGCCCATCAGGCCGAGTGCCAAGAGAAAGGCCGGCGGCATCTTTCTCGCCTCCTTAGAGCCCGTATCGCGCCCAGATCGCGCGGGCCTCGAGCGCCGATATGATATCCGCGGCGAGGCCGGCTTGCAGCAATTCGTTACCGCCCGCCATGGCGCCGCCGACACCCGGAATCCGCCGCCCAAGCCAACCGCGCTCGGCGCTCACCAGCGGGGTAACGACCTTGTCGCCGAACCGTTCACGTAGGACGCTGCGCAGATCGCCGATCGCATCGACCAGGCCGAGTTCGAGGCCGCGGCGGCCGGTCCAATAGGCGCCGGAGAACAGCTCGCTGTTGGTTTCGTCGAGCTTGCCGCCGCGGCGCTCCTTGACCAGCGCAATGAAATCGTCGTGGATCTGCCGCTGCAGGCTTTTCAGCCGCTCGACGTCGCTGGCGTCCTCCGGCAGGAACGGATCGAGCATCGCCTTGTGCTCGCCCGACGTGTAAAGGCGCCGCTCAATGCCGAGCTTGGCGATCGCCTTGTCGAAGCCGAACGAGCTGCCAACCACGCCGATCGAGCCGACGATCGAGTTGGTATCGGCGACGATCTCGTCGGCCGCGCAGGCGATCATGTAGCCGCCGGACGCGGCGGCATCCTCGACAAAAGCGATGACGCGGCGATTCTTTTCCGCCGCGAGTTCGCGAATCCGCCGGAAGATCAGATGCGATTGCGCCGGCGAACCACCCGGCGAGTTGATGATGAGCGCGACCGCGGCGGCGCGACGCGACGCAAAAGCGCGATCGAGCGTGCGGGCGGTGCCGGCAAGCGACAGGCCTGGGCGGAGCGGCGTCGAAAAGCCGATGATGCCGGCCAGCCGCACCACCGGAACGATCGGCGTG
>JASHXZ010000264.1 GCA_030043285.1 Xanthobacteraceae bacterium
GGGACTGGCCGTGCCGTTCGACCGTTGCATCCAGGTGGGCTGTTTCGCCGAATTCGATTTGCGCGACGATGAGCTGCGGAAATTCCGCACTGCGACTGGCGCCGGCAAGCTGACGTTCACGGCCGCGAACGACCAGGCCGTTGCCATCCCGGTGTCGTTCAAAGGGTTCGGTCCGGCCTTTGACGCGCTCACCAAGGAATGAAGCGTAGCGCGCCACCTGGAAGCGGTTATGAAGCTGGTGTAATTGTGGTGATAGAGCTGTCAGCGGGATACGCCGGCGTCCCGTGAATTCAAAGGCGGCGGCTTAAGCCTAACGGCGGGGCAAATAAGCTTAAGATCAATCGCTACCGGTGTTGCGGCCTTCGGCACGGAAGGCTGGCGAAGCTTGAGAGGGCGACACGATGAAGCTTCCCCGTCGCGAATTTTTGCAGCTGGCGGCAACGGGCGCCGCGTTGGCGGCTTTGCCGCGCAACGCCGTGGCGCTCGATTATCCGACCCGACCGGTGCGCATCGTCGTCGGTTACGCCGCGGGCGGAGCGCCGGACATTTTGGCGCGGCTCGTTGGGCAATGGTTGTCGGACCGGCTTGGCCAGCCATTCCTGGTAGAGAATAGATCGGGAGCGAACGGCAGCATCGCCATCGAGACTGTCGTCAAGTCTGCCGCCGACGGCTATACGCTCCTCGCACTTGCCGTACCCGACGCCGTCAACGCGACGCTTTACCCAAATCAGAACTACAACTTCGTGCGCGACATCGCGCCGGTCGCCGCCAGCACGCGCGACCCCGATGTGATGGTGGTCAATCCGTCGTTCCCGGCCAAAACCGTTCCCGAATTCATCGCCTTCGCCAAGGCCAATCCCGGCAAGATCAACATGGCCTCGCCCGGGGTCGGATCGTCGCCCCACATGGCCGGCGAGTTGTTCAAGTTCATGACCGGAATCGAGATGACGCACGTGCCTTATCGCGGTTCGGCGCCGGCTATTACCGACCTGCTCGGCGGTCAGGTGCAGGTTTACTTCGCCCCGATTTCCGCATCGCTCGCGTACGTGCGGGCCGGCAAGCTTCGGGCGCTGGCGGTGACCACGGCGACGCGCGCGGCGGTGCTGCCGGACATTCCGACGGTGAGCGATTTCGTGCCCGGTTACGAGGTGAGTGCCTGGTACGGCATCGGCGCACCCAAGGGCACCCCTGCCGAGATCGTCGATCGGCTCAACAAAGAGATCAATGCCGGCCTCGCCGATCCCGGCATGAAGGCTAAGCTGGCGGCGCTGGGCTCGACAGGCTTTGTGGTTTCGTCCGTCGACTTCGGCAAATTCATTACCGATGAAACCGCCAAGTGGGCCAAGGTGATCAAGTTCGCGGGCATCAAGCCGGACTGATCGCCATCGACTGAGCCACATTGCCCAGGTCTACGCCTGATCTCACGCCTCATTGCGGCCGTGCGACGAACGCCATGCGGGACTGATTGTGGCCGATGTTTTTGGCGGCGCGCTCGCCGGTGAAGCCCGCAGCCGACAAGAGCTGCAGCATGTCGGCTTCGCTGTAATGCGTAAGCCCGTAGCGTGCGCGCAGCCGGCGGTAGTCGGAAAACAGCGTGCGCGTAAGCCCGCCGAGCGCGGCGAGCAAAAAGCCGTTCGTCGCGCCAAAACGCAACAGCGCCGTGACGTCCGCGGCGGCGGAGAGCTCTGGCGCGATAATATCGCTCACCAGCACGACGCCGCTGGGCGCGATGAGCCGGCGAAACGTGGCGAGCAGCGCCTGCAATTCGGCCGTCGAGAGATATTGCGCCACCGAATGCAGCACGATGAGCTCGAGCGAGTTTTGCTGCAGATGCGCGATCGCATCCGGCGCCAGCCCGTGGATTTTGCCGTCGCCGGCAAAGCGCGCCGCGAGGCCGGCGCGCACGCTCGGCGCGCCGTCACACAGGAAAAGCTCAGCGCACGCTGCGGCCACCACATCGGCATGCAGCGCCTCGCCGCACCCGTAATCGAGCACGCGCGCCTGCCGCGAGGGCACCAGCGCGGCGATCTCCTCGGCGATCAGGCGATAGTGCACGTCCTTGTGACGCGCGTTGACATAGATGGCGTGCGGTTTGTCCCAGAACGCAAGCCAGCTGCCGGTCATGCCGGCCACAGTTTTTTGAGCGGCCCGTTCTCGCCGTAGAGCGGATCGCTCGCCGGCCGCGGCACTTTGGCGATCGAGCCGAGCGCCTTGGCGTGCTCGGCCTTGCTGCCGCGGCACAGATCGTACTTGCCGCTCGACGGATAGGCGCCGATGACGACGAGCTCCTGGCTTTGATTGATGAGCTGATGGCCGGTGCCGGCCGGCAGGATGACGACGTCGCCGGCGCTGATGTCGATTTCCTTGCCCTTGTGGCCGCCGAACCGCACTTTGGCGCGGCCGCGCGCAATGCCCATCGCTTCGTGAATCATCGAATGATAGTGCGGATAGTGGTAGATGCCGTTGCGCCACATGTCGCCCCAGCCGTTCGCCGCAAACGCTTTTTCGATCACCCGCTCCGGATCGGGCGAGCCGGACAGATCGACGCCGCCGCGATAGAGCACGAGCGGCAGCTTCGGATTGTTGGGAATCGAGCCGTCGTCGGCGAAACTGAAGGTTTTCGGGGCGGTGCGTTTCGCGGCAATGGTCATGGCGTTACTCGGGCCGTTTCGGGCTGGCGCGATGTCTACCGCAGGTGGGTTGAAACTTTCTAAGCCCGACCGAGCCTTCTATTTGCCGTTAATTTTAAATGCCCGCATCGTTTCGACGAAGCGGCCGAACAGATAATGACTGTCGCGCGGGCCGGGCGACGCTTCGGGATGGTATTGCACCGAGAACACCGGCCGGTCGGTAAGCGCAAGGCCGCAATTGGAGCCGTCGAACAGCGACACGTGGGTCTCGACCGCGTTGGCCGGCAGCGTCGCGCGATCGACCGCAAAGCCGTGGTTCATCGAGGTGATCTCGACCTTGCCGGTGACGAGATCCTTGACCGGATGATTGGCGCCGTGATGGCCCTGGTGCATTTTCATGGTGCGGCCGCCGACCGCGATACCGAGCATCTGATGGCCGAGGCAGATGCCGAATACCGGCAGCTTGTCGATCAGGGTGCGGATGACCGGCACCGCGTATTGGCCGGTGGCGGCCGGATCGCCCGGGCCGTTCGACAAAAACACGCCGTCGGGTTTGAGGGCGAGAATGTCGTCGGCCGAAGAACGCGCCGGCACCACCGTGACCTTGCAGGCATGACCGGCGAGCTGGCGCAAAATGTTGCGCTTGATGCCGTAGTCGACGGCGACGACATGGAATTCGGCGCCGTTGCGGTGCCCGTAGCCTTCACCGAAGCGCCACGGCGTCTCGTCCCAGGTGAAGCGTTGCGCGGTGGTCACGGTCGGCACCAGATCCATGCCGACGAGCCCCGGCCAGGCGCGGGCTTCGCGCTTGAGCGCATCGAGATCGAAGCGGCCGGACGGCTCGTGGGCGATCACCGCGTTGGGCATGCCGTTTTGCCGAATCAGCGCGGTGAGCGCGCGGGTGTCGATGCCGGCGAGCCCGATGACGCCGCGGCGTTTGAGCCATTGGTCGAGATTGCGGGTGGCGCGGTAGTTCGACGGCTGGGTGATGGCGGAATGCAGCACCACGCCGCGCGCGCCGGGCGTCGCCGCCAGATTGACGGTCTCGATGTCCTCCTCGTTGGTGCCGACATTGCCGATATGCGGGAACGTGAAGGTGATGATCTGCCCCGCATAGGACGGATCGGTGAGGATTTCCTCGTAGCCGGTCATCGCGGTGTTGAAGCAGACTTCGCCGACCGCATGCCCGGTGGCACCGAGGCCGAAACCTTCGAGCACGGTGCCGTCGGCCAGCACCAGGAGCGCGGTGGGCTTGCCGTCCTGCCACGCGCCGGGCCCCGCTGAATCTTGCGTTTGGGTCATGCCTCCTAGTTACGTATTATGTATGACGACGCAACTGGCTCTCTGGGACTGACCCCCTCCTTAATCCTCCCCCTTTCAGGGGGAGGAAAGCGATTGCCGCATGGTGCTCCCTCCCCCTGAAAGGGGGAGGGTTGGGGTGGGGGTCCGGGATACTCTTACTGTGAGGAAACGAAACCGTGCTGCGCGACGACATTAATAGTGCGCTGAAGGAAGCCATGAAGGCCGGCGCGGCGCGGCGCGTCTCGACCTTGCGCCTGATCAACGCCGAGATTTTGAAGCGCGAGACGAGCGGCGCCGAGCGCACCACGCTGTCCGACGCCGAGATCGTCGACGTCATGGGCAAGATGATCAAGCAGCGCGAGGAATCGCTTGCCATCTACGACAAGGCCGGGCGGACCGACCTCGCCGACCAGGA
>JASHXZ010000265.1 GCA_030043285.1 Xanthobacteraceae bacterium
GAGGTGGTGATGAACGAATCCTATTCGCCGTCGACCACCGACTTCGGCCCGATCGTCAACAAGATCGTGTCGTCGAACGCCGACGCGTTTCTCGGCGGCGGCCATTATTCCGACGGCGCCACGCTGGCTCGCCAGATGCACGATCAGAAAGCCAACATGAAATGGATCTCGATCCTGGTGGCGCCGGCCGACGACAAGTTCGGCGAGCTCGGCCCGTCCGCCCTGGGCGTGACCGTGCCGTCGCAATGGGAGCTGCAGGTCAACTACAAGCCGCAATTCGGCCCGACCACGGCGCAATTCGCCAAGGCGTTCAGTGATAAAATGCACGCCAAGGCGGACTACCACGCGGCGTCCGGCTACACGAGCGGCGTCGTGCTGCAACATGCCATCGAACAGGCCGGCTCGATCGATCCAGAAAAAGTCGCCGCCGCGCTGAACGCGACCGACATCACCACGTTCTTCGGCCACGTCAAATTCGACACCGATCCGGGCCATCACGGTTTGCAGGCCGCGCACCAGATGGTGCTGGCGCAGTGGCAGATGGTGGACGGCAAGCTCGGCCGGCAAGTGGTTTGGCCGGAGGACGCCAGGTCCGCTCCGGCGATGTATCCGATCAAGCAACAGTGAACCGCGGGCCGGCGGCCACGCCGCCGGCCACGCACCGATCCCGCCTGACTGGCCCTGGCCCGCATGCTCGGCGTACTCGCTTCGATCATTGACGGCGTGCTGGTGGGGCTCGTCTACGGGCTCGCCGCCATGGGCCTGACGCTGATCTGGGGCGTCATGGACGTCATCAACCTGACCCATGGCACCATGATCGTCGCCGGCATGTTCGGCCTCTACGGGCTGGCGAGCGCGGCCGGCCTGCCGCCCTACCTGGCGTTGCCGCCGGTCCTGATCGGCGGTTTCTTGGCCGGCGTGGCACTCTACTGGGTGGCCGTGCACCGCATGGTCGGGCGGCCGCCGCTGATGAGTCTGTTGTCGACGTTTTCCATCAACCTGATGCTGGTCGGCATCGGCACCGGCATCTGGGGCACCGCGTTGTTCAACGTCGACGTGTCGTTGCCCGGCATCAGCATGGGTCGCTACACGTTTCCCGGCGCCCACATCCTGGCCGCGGTGCTGGCCGCCGTGATCGCCGCGTCGCTCTATGTGTTCCTGCACCGCACCCGGCTCGGCAAGGCGGTGCGTGCGGTGGCCAACAATCGCGAGGCGGCGGAGCTGGTCGGCATTCCGACGACGCGCGTGCTCGCTATCACGGTCGGCTTCGGCGTGGCGCTGGCCGGCGTTTCCGGCATGCTGATCGGCACGCTGTTTCCGTTCACGATCTTGTCCGGCGACGGTTATCAGCTGAAAAGCTTCGTGGTCACGGTGCTCGGCGGTTTCGGCAACCCGGTCGGCGCGCTGTTGGGCGGCGTCGCGCTCGGTCTGCTCGAGGGCGCCATCACGCCGTTCGTGCCGGTGAGCTGGACCCTGGTGATCGAGTTCGTGCTGTTCGTCCTGGTGCTGATCGCCTTTCCCCTCGGCATATTCTCGCGGCGCGGAGCCATGTGATGTCGCTGTTGCGTCTGACGCGCCGGCCGTTCTTCTGGGTCATCGCGCTCGTCATCGCGATCTTCGCGCTGGTGCCGTGGCTCGGCAACGATGTTGAATTGCGCGAGAGCCTGCTGCTGGCAGCGCTCTACATCACGCTTGCCAGCAATCTGAACCTGATGCTCGGCTACGCCGGCTACATCAATTTCGGCAGCATCGTGTTCTTCGGCCTCGGCGGTTACATCTGCACGTGGCTGGTGAACTCCTATAATTGGCCGCTGGCGGCGAGCCTGTTGGCCGCCGGCGTGGGCGTGAGCGCGCTGGCGCTCGTCTTCGGCCTCGGCATTCTGCGGCTGCGCGGCGCGTTCTTTGCGCTGTCGACGATCGGCATCGTCGAGGCCGTGCAGGCCTTCGCCGAAAATTTCACGCCGTGGGGTGGTTCGTCCGGCGTCTATCTGCCCGGTTCGATCTTTCTGCCGCTCGGCGGCGCGGCGCATGCGCTGTGGGTGATCTACTTCATCATGGTCGGCGTGATGGGGCTGTCGCTCTATCTGAGCTACGCCATCAAGAGCTCGAAATTCGGCCTCGGCCTGTTGGCGATCGGCCAGAACGAGGACGCCGCCGCCATCCTCGGCGTGCCGACTCCTCTCTATAAGGCGCTGGTCTACAGCGCCTCGGCGTTCCTGCCCGCCATCGCTGGCGGGCTTTATTTCTTCAAGAGCGCCTTCATCCAGCCTTCCGATGCGTTCGACCTGACGCTTTCCACCGAAGCGTTGGTCGTCGCCATGCTGGGCGGCCAGGGCACCGTGACGGGCGTCGCGCTCGGCGCCTACCTTTATGAAGAGCTGCGCGGTTATCTGCTCACCTCGCAGACTTTCTCCAACTTCCAGCTGGTGATCGCCGGCGCGCTGCTCTTGCTGATCGTGCTGTTCTTCCCCGGCGGCCTGATGGGCTTCATCTACAGCCGCTTTCCGCGCACCCAGAAGGTGCTGGAATGACGGGGTTGCTCGAGCTGGAAAAGGTCGGCAAGCGCTTTGGCGGCCTGCAGGCGGTGCGCGATCTCACCTTCACGGTGCGCGAGGGCGAAATCCTCGGCCTGATCGG
>JASHXZ010000266.1 GCA_030043285.1 Xanthobacteraceae bacterium
GCGGCGCGCCGAGGAAAATGCCGCGCTCTACGAGTTCACCAACAGGCTCTATCGCGCCGAATCGTTGAGCGTGGTGTACGAGGCGGCGCTCGACGCCATCATTCGCGCACTGGGCTGCGAGCGTGCCTCGGTTTTGCGCACCGACGCGAACGGCGTGATGCGCTTCGTCGCCTGGCGAGGCCTGTCGGCGCCTTACCGCCAAGCGGTCGACGGCCATTCCCCCTGGGCGGCCGACGATGCCAATCCGCAGCCGGTCTGCATCGAGGACGTCGAGCGCGCTGATTTGCCGGACGCGCTGCGAACGGTGGTGCAGCAGGAGGGCATCCGTGCGCTCTCCTTCATTCCACTGATGTCGTCAGCGGGCAGGCTCACCGGCAAGTTCATGACCTACTACACGGCGCCGCACGCATTTTCGCGCGAGGAAATAGCTCTTTCGCTCAACGTCGCACGCCGGCTCGGATTTGCGGCCGAGCGCATGCAGGCCGAGCAGGCGCGCCAACAGGCCGAGCGCGAGCTGCGCTCGCTCAAAGACCAGCTCGAATCGGAAGTGGAGACCCGAACCCGCGAGCGTGACCGCATCTGGAACGTCTCCGAGGATATGCTCGGCGTCGGCAATTTCGAAGGCTATTTCGTCAGCATCAATCCGGCTTGGCGCAAACTGCTCGGTTGGAGCGAAGACGAGATCAAGTCCATGCACGTAAGCGAGTTGCGGCATCCCGAGGACGCCGCGGCGGCGCTCGCCGCCCGCGCGCAGCTCGCGCAAGGCGTGCCGACGATACGCCTGGAGAACCGCTACCGCCACAAGGACGGCTCGTGGCGCTGGATCCACTGGACCATGACGGCGGAAGACGGCCTGATCTACGTGTCAGGTCGTCACGTGACGCTGGAGCGGGAGGCCGCCGCCGCGCTGGAGCGCGCACAGCGCCGCTCCGCCCATTCGCAGAAAATGGAGGCGCTCGGCCTGCTCACCGGCGGCGTAGCGCACGATTTCAACAATCTGTTGATGATCGTCAGCGGTCACGCGCAAAGCCTCAAGCGCCGGCTGACCGAGGCGCGCGACAAACGCGCGCTCGACGCTATCCAGATTGCCTCGACGCGCGGGGAAAGTCTTACCCGGCAGCTGTTGTCGTTCTCGCGCGGCATGCCGCTCAATCCGACGGTGATCAGCCCGTCAGCCACGGTCGCGGCCATCCGGGACGTGCTGGCCGGCACGCTGCATGTCAACATCGAGCTCCACATCGACGTCGCGCAAGCCATGTGGCCGGTGCGCGTCGACAAATCCGAGCTTGAATTGGCGCTTGTTAATCTGACGGTGAATGCGCGCGACGCCATGCCGAGCGGCGGGCAATTGTCGATCTCGGCCGCCAACATCACACTTGAGGTCGAGGACACACCCGAAGGGCTCGCCGGTGAGTTTGTCGCGATCAGCGTGGCCGACACCGGCGCGGGCATTTCCGACGATATTCTCGGCCGGGTGTTCGAGCCGTTTTTCACCACCAAGGGCGCGGAAAAGGGTACCGGCCTCGGACTTTCGCAGGTGTATGGCTTTGCCCGCCGCTCCAGTGGAACCGCGACCATCAGGACAGAGCTGGGCCGCGGCACCACAGTGACGATCTATCTGCCGCGCAGCCGCGCGGCACTCGATCCGGTGCGCGAAAATGACGCCACGCACTACGCCGCACCGGTCGGAGCAACCGCGCTCATCGTCGAAGACAATGAAGACGTGCGTACCGTCACCGTATCGCTGCTCGAACAGCTCGGCTATCGCACCATCGCGGTCGAGAACGCAACTGCCGCACTCGATGCGCTCAGAGGCTCGCCAGACGTCACTGTGATGTTTTCCGATGTCGTCTTGCCCGGCGAGATGGACGGCCTGTTGCTGGCGCGCAGCGTCAAGGCTCACTACCCGCGGCTTCCGGTCGTGCTCACCACCGGCTACGCCAGGGTGTTCGAGACCGACCCGGAATTTCCCGTGCTGCGCAAGCCATATCAGATCGACGCGCTCGGCCGGATCATTCGCGAGGCCATTGACGCCGCGGTGTCGAAGCAGCGGACCGCGCTGGCGGGTTGAGCCGAGCCGCCAATCCTGTCACCGCCCGCTTATGCGGACGGTCAAGTCATCACGGACTTTTAGATCTAATCTCGCCTGCGATTACTGGATGCCCCGCTTTCCGCCTACGGGCTCCGCGCTTCGGCGGACTGAAACCCGCCAAAGCTCGCGTGGCGAGCGAAGGCGGGTCGCGGGGCATGGCACTTTAAGGGCTGGTACGACGACGCTTCGAGTTTAATGCAGCGCGGCGGACGCGGCAGCGGCGGGATTTTCCATGGCCGCCATATTGTTCTTCACTGCCTTCTGCACCTTCTCGAACGCCCGCACCTCGATCTGGCGCACGCGCTCGCGCGATACGCCGAACTCGTCGGCGAGTTCTTCGAGCGTGATCGGGTCGTCGGCCAGCCGTCGCGCCTCGAAGATGCGGCGCTCGCGGTCGTTAAGCACGCTGAGCGCGTCGCCGAGCGCCTTGTGGCGGTTGTCCGACTGCTCGGATTCGGCGAGCCGGCTCTCCTGACTCACGCTGTCGTCGACCAGCCAATCTTGCCATTCGCCGGACGCATCGTCGTCGCGGATCGGTGCGTTGAGCGAGGCGTCGCCGCCAAGCCGGCGGTTCATCTCGATCACGTCCTGCTCGGTCACGCCCAGCCGCTTGGCGATGAGCTTGACCTGGTCGGGACGCATGTCGCCTTCGTCGAGCGCCGAAATCCGGCTCTTGGCCTTGCGCAGGTTGAAGAACAGCTTTTTCTGATTGGCCGTGGTGCCCATCTTAACGAGCGACCAGGAGCGCAAAATGTATTCCTGGATCGCCGCCTTGATCCACCACATCGCATAGGTCGCAAGCCGAAAGCCTTTGTCGGGCTCGAAGCGTTTGACCGCCTGCATCAGGCCGACATTGCCTTCGGAGATGACTTCGGAGATCGGCAGGCCGTAGCCGCGATAGCCCATGGCGATCTTGGCGGCGAGCCGCAGATGGCTGGTGACGAGCCTGTGGGCGGCATCGCGGTCGCCATGCTCACGCCAGCTCTTGGCGAGCATGAACTCTTCTTGCGGCTCCAGCATGGGGAACCGCCGAATCTCTTCGAGATATCTTGTGAGACCGGTTTCGCCCGACAATACGGGTAGTGCAGCAGTTTGGGCCATGACAGCGCCCTCCATTCAAGTGCCCCCGCGGCGCGGCGGGCGAAAGGCACCGCCGCTCCCCGAGCCGACGGCACCGTCGTTTGTTCGCACCCGCAACATACACGGTCGAATCAGGCCAGCGGAAGGGAGGAGGCATCACTTCAGCGCGATGCCGCCTTGATATTCCTCAACGGACGGTGAACGGCCGTTCCCGGATCGGTGATCTTCAACCGTTGTCCGGCGACGTTTTCTCGGATTCCGCCCGACCGCGGACCAATTCTCTGTGTAAACGGGCAAGATCGGGCGGCAGTTCCGACCGGAACGTGACGATTTCGCCGCTCGATGGGTGCTTGACCGACAGTATATGGGCATGCAGCGCCTGCCTGCCAAGGTCCGCCAGCGCAGCCTGCGCCCCGGGCGGCAGCAGTGCGGATTTCGTGCGAAAACCCGAGCCATAGGTCTGATCTCCCATGATCGGATGGCCGATCGAGGCCAAATGGACCCGAATCTGATGGGTCCGGCCGGTTTCGAGCCGGCAGGCGAGCAAGCCAGCCACGGCTGCCTCAGCCTTTCCTGACTTTCCGGCGCGGCGCGGCCCTGCGGCGGACGCATAGCGCTCCAGCACTTGCCAGTGGGTCACCGCGTGCCGTCCACCTTCACGCACGGCCATCTGGTCGCGCGCCCGGGGGCTGCGCTCGATCGGCCGGTCGATGGTGCCCTGTGGTCGGTCCGGCGCTCCCCAGACGAAGGCCAAATAGCCTCGCTCGAACGGCTCGTCACCCCGGCCGTGGCTGGCAAACTGCGCCGCCAGGGACTGATGGGCACGGTCGTTCTTGGCCACGATCATCAGGCCGGTCGTGTCCTTGTCGAGACGGTGGACGATGCCCGGCCGGCGCTCGCCGCCGATGCCGGACAGGCTCTCGCCGCAATGGGCGATCAGCGCATTGACCAGCGTGCCGGTCCAGTGCCCCGCTGCCGGGTGCACGACGAGGTTTTTCGGTTTGTCGATGACAATAATGTCGTCGTCCTCGTAGATGACTTTGAGCGGAATCGGCTCGGCCTTCGGCGTTGCAGGTTCGGCCGGCGGCACGTCGAGCACGATGGCGCCGCCCGCATTGACCCGATGGCTCGGATCGCGGATCGTGCGGCCGTCGACCGCGACCGCGCCGGCCTCGATCAACGCCTTCAAACGGCTGCGCGATAGTTCAACAACATGCGCGGCCAGCACGCGGTCGAGCCGCGCGCCGGCTTGGTCGCCGGCCACGGTCATCAATCTTTGCGTTTGTTGGCTGAGGTTTTTTGACGACATGCTCGACAGGTCCGGCAATCCTTCCGCCGCTCCGCCGGCGCCTGCGCCACAGGGCACGGACGCCGACGCGGCCGCCGCCATGATGGCGCGGACGCGCTGGCTCATGGGCATATCGGCGCTGACCACGATGGTGGCCATTACCGCGGTGCTCGGGGTCATCGGCTATCGCATTTTCCATGCCGGCAGAAGCGCCAGACCGGCCGGCGCCGTTGCGGCCGGGATCGTCACCCTGCCCAAAGGCGCCCGCGTGGTCGCGACCGCCACTGCCGGCGACCGCATCGTGGTGACAATCGATATCGCCGGCACCACGGAAATCCGCACCTTCGACGCCGCCACACTCCAAGAAACCGGCCGCCTGCGCTTCGCAACGGAGCCCTGAGGCGCGCTCGTCATTCCCGGAACCTGCGTCCGAAAAGACGGACATCAGCTTGCGCCGGCGCGCCGACACCGCTATTTCGGTGCAAGGCTCCCTTCGTCTAGCGGCCCAGGACGTCGCCCTCTCACGGCGAAAACAGGGGTTCGAGTCCCCTAGGGAGCGCCAGCGATTTCAATCGCTTAGTATAGAAGCTGGAGCTTTCGACGGACCCGTAGCTAACTTTTACCAAAAAGGTCGCCTCGGCGAACCCGAAGAGGCGAAGCCAAGCTGTGCATCCTACCTACTCTACCGGCCCCGGCGGCGGGAGGGCTTCGCCTCCTCGAAAAACGGCACGAGCTTCACCCCGAGCGCTTCGGCCAGGTGCCACAACGTCACGATGGTAGGGTTGCGCTGGCCTAATTCGAGGCCGCTAACGTAGGCGCGATCTACGCCCATGCGCTGAGCAAGCTCAGCCTGCGACAGCCCGGCCGCAATCCGCAGCCGCCTCACATTCCGCCCGACCATCCGCCGTACGTCTTCCGACATCGGCGTAATCGGGCAGGATGTGCAATAAATTGCGACGCATTATAATGCACGCACACCCAGAGCGATGTTCAGGCTCCGCATCGGCCATGGCTGGCACGACGAAAACAGTGCTGACGATTTGGGCGTGACACATGCCGACGGCCGCATTGCCCAAGCGTCGTCAGCCATGGGACCACGACTCAACCGCAGCCCGCAGATGGGAAAGCGGTGTCGCGCCACGCCGTAAGCCTGTCTGGTTGCTTGGACGCCGCGGTGAGTACGCGGCCGATGCGGCTTATCGCGTCCTAGATCAGGAAATCGATTCGGTCGCTGGGCTATTTCCGAGTGATGCTTGCTCGTGGCCATGGCCGGTCGCGCCCGACCGCAATCCGCAGCCGCTAACGCACGCGGGTCAGCAGGGCTCAGAGCGACTACCGGCTAGCTGCAGGCACAGTATTGGCCGCGCTTGAAGCGCGCAGGCTGGAGAGGCTCGCACGTTGCTTCGATCAGATCAGTGCTGCGGCCTAATTTTGCCTCCCGCTCGTCGGCTCTCTTGTCCCAGCCTGTTGCCATCAACTCCAAGGCCCGTTTGTCGGTTGGCTTAGTGAGAACTGCCGCGAGCCGTCTGCATTCTTCGGCGTAACGTCGATATTCGCTCACTCGGCGCATAGCTTTCCCCCCGCTGCGCAAGGGCTGCGCAGCGCCCAATCGAGCTAAGCTTCGTGAATTCCCCCGTACGCACGCAGCGTCGCCGGACACTGTGTCAACTCAATGTCCGTCTCGCGTCATCACTGGGCGTTGTGAACACTCTTTTCACCGTCGAATTACTGACCGAACTGTTTGGATCATCCGCCTGGATAGGAACAAAAAACGGCCGAAATCTCTAAAGCTCGCCCCGCGCCGCCAGCGCTTTGATGCGATCGGCAGTGCGGCAGGCAATCGCCTGGATGGTGAGCGAGGGATTGACGCCGCCTACGGTCGGAAACACCGAGCCATCGCAAATCCACAAGTTCGGTATGTCCCAGGAGCGGCAATCGGCATTGACGACGCTGGTTTGCGGATCGTCGCCCATGCGCGCGGTGCCGTTGAGATGGCAGGTGTCGTCGATTTCGTCCCAGATTTCGGTGGCGCCGGCCGCCTCGAGCGCTTGCCGCATGAAGCCGAGCGAATGGCCGATCAAACGTTTGTCGTTGTCGCAATACG
>JASHXZ010000267.1 GCA_030043285.1 Xanthobacteraceae bacterium
CTAGCGGGTAACACCGTGGAGGTTCGAGTCCTCTCCTGGGCACCAACAGGTTGAATTGCTGCGTCACATAGTTTCAAATGCGAGACGAAAATTCCATTCCAAACCTGTATGGGCCCTTTCACTGATGATCAACTGCCGCGCGCCCTTCGAACCTGTATGTCTACCCCAGTCATTCTTAAACGCCATTCACATAAAGATGTGCTGACACCATAGAGAGCTGCAATATCGACGGCCGTTTGGCCACGCGATCGATGGTGAACCAGTGCCGAGCGAGGAAGAAGGAGGGCGGCGCCGTACCAATCGGCTTCTTGTTCCTGATCCTCCGAGTAGTCGCTGAGAAGTAAAACGCCTTTCTTTGAAACATCGACCCGCACCGGGGTATGCCGCAAGTCAATATGGGCCAGCTCGTGCATCAGGTCGCTACGGCTCCGTGTTAGTGCATGTGCTGGATTGAGGACGATCGCTAACGTTGTGCCTTCCTTCAGGGTCATGGCCGACCAGCTATCGCCGTCTGCCGTAACAAGCTGATGAATGGTTGCGGGCGACAAACTTAGCGTCGCAAAATCTAGCACTAATACCCCCAAGAACCGCGCGTAGGCCCACGGGTCCAAAGGTGCAAGTGGGCGCAGCTTGAGAGCTTGTCGAGCAGCCGCGGAAGCCTTCTCAGCTTCAGTCTTGAATCCGCGCCGCAAGGGCTAGCGGCTCATCAGTTTTTC
The DNA here is from genome assembly GCA_030043285.1 of Xanthobacteraceae bacterium. Taxonomy (GTDB): domain Bacteria; phylum Pseudomonadota; class Alphaproteobacteria; order Rhizobiales; family Xanthobacteraceae; genus BOG-931. The sequence goes on from JASHXZ010000267.1 coordinate 717, forward strand.
GCGCGCGCGAAGGGCACGCTGCGCTGCTAAAATCAGCTCCCCAAGTGCAGTCGCAGTTTCCATTTTGACAGTCTTCTTCTTTCTGAAATGGACGACCGCGTCCGGCGTGGCCTGGGTGCCATCGTCCGTCTCGATGCCGAGAAACTCCCTTGGATCGCGCCCAAGCCATTTGCACAACTTTGCGAACGTCTGCAGGTCTGGCATGTGTCCGTTCTCTACTCGCGAAAATGTTGCGGTGCTGACCTCGGCTTCAGCTGCTGCCGCTCGAACCCCGCGGCTCCCGCGTTTGATAGTGAGTAGGCGACCAAAATCGCCAATTGCTAGAACCATTTAACCCCCATTTTTGGCGGCTAAGAAGCCGTGCCTTGACGGTCCACGCGACTCCGATTACGGTGTCTCTTGCATAGGACGATTCGTCTCGTTATATAGACGTCTTACGGAGGTAACGAACGAATCACCATCGGCGACTCGCGTCAAGCGCCCAATTGAGCCGGCAGGTGCAAAGAGGAAGCCTCACGTCTGCCGAGAGCGATCTGATCCGAACGGAACAACTAGGATTGAGCTATGGCGAAAAAAACCGTCCCATTTAACCACGCTGGAATCGGCAAGCTGCCGATCAATAAACCCGTGATCTACAAGATCGAAACGCTCGGAGGGAAGAACAACTACACTGGCGTGGCCCAACGAGGCCGGGCACAAGAAAGATTGCAAGAGCATCTGCCGGCGGGGAGACATCCAATTCCCGGCACGAAGGTTCGCGTCGAGCAAGTCAACACAATAGCTGAGGCGAAGAAAAAAGAAGAAACGATCATCGCACGGGAGCAGCCAAAATATAACAAGCTTCACAAGTAAAGCAGGAGATCATTATGGCGCGCTGCACAAGAACGCGGGACCTTGAGGTTCACCATAAGCGTAGGGATGGCGGCAATGACATCGGCAACGCTGAAGTCCTCTGCGGGCCTTGCCATCAGGCAACAGCCACTTACGGCACACCGGGTCGATCGCCGCCAGCCTTCTCGCAGGAAGTAAAGGATCGGGCGATAAGGGCCGCTGACAACAGATGTGAGTGCACCAAGACTGGATGCCACTGATTTCCGGTGCGGCTGGGCTGGCCCGCGGTGCGGGTCAGCGAGATTCGCCCTGTTCTTCCAGCGCCTGCAGGTAGGCCGAACCTTCACTGCCGCGCCGCCGCCTGCTCTGCCGCCTTGATGTCGGCTTCGCTGCGGAACGTCATCACCGCGACCTTGCTGGATCGCGCATAGGCGAACACCAGTTCCTCGATGTTCGGTTTTTCCAGGAGCGAGATGACGCGCACCTCGGTGCCGCGCGTCGGCAAGTCGAACAGCGTCCATTGGCCGGTCGCCGGTTCGTACTTGGCGATCTGATCGGTGGTCCACATCGAGGCCCAGACATTGTGATCCTTGTCCGGAACCGCATGGTAGGGCTGCTCCGCCGGCGATATCGTGTTGCGGAATACGCGCAGAACGTCTCTTCTGGGGCCAGTCAACGAAGACAGCGAACAAACTCACCGCCCTCGCGCGCCGCCTTCGACCGTCACGAAGCCGCCGATCTTCACGCACGTGTCGGTGCCGGCGACGTTGACGAAGCCGGCGCCGAATTCTTTGCAGGACTTTTTGGTTTGCGCGCTGGTGTGCGACTTGGCGGCGCCATGCGGCGTCGACCATGTGGGCGGCGGATTGGGGTTGGTGAGCGTTTGCGCGGCGGCGCGCTCAACGACGACGCCCACGAGCAGCGCCGAGGCGATGGCCACGGCAAGCGCGGTCAAAGGAACCGCGCCTGGGCGGGCCGGGCTCATTGCCATCGCTTCACAGCGGCTACTGCGCTTCATGGATTGCGGCTCGTGCGTTGGCCGGGCTCAGGACGCTCAGGGGTTTCGCCTGACGGATGCATACTAGGCACAGCGACGGATCAAGGATAGCAACGGCATCATCGGGGTGCGCGGATAAGTTGAGCCTCCCGGAACTTTCACGATGCAGGCCGATTAGGTGTTTTTGACGCGCCATTTCGGGTGCGATATTCACGCCAACCGCAGCCGCTGACGGGTTGCACGCTTGACCCCGGATGTCCCGCGTCGGGGCCCAGCGCAACGCGATCGCCGCGCAAAGGACGAACACCGCATGACCATCCGCTTTCACCGCGGCGATCTGCCGGACCTGTCGCACTACGCCGGCGTGCGGGCGGTCGCTATCGACACCGAGACAATGGGGCTTTCTCTGACGCGGGACCGGCTTTGCCTGGTGCAGCTATCGGCCGGCGACGGCTCGGCCGACCTGGTGCAGATCGCCGCGACGCCGGCGCCCGCGCCGAACCTCAAAAAGCTCATTGGCGACCGCAGCGTGGTGAAGATTTTCCACTTCGCGCGCTTCGATCTCGCCACGCTGCAGAAGACATTCGGCGTCATGGCGGAACCGGTCTATTGCACCAAGATCGCGTCGCGGCTGGTGCGCACCTATACGGACAAGCACGGCTTGAAGGACTTGGTGCGCGAGGTGCTCGGCCACGATCTGTCGAAGCAGCTGCAGCTGTCGGATTGGGGCGCCGGGAACCTCTCGGAGGCGCAGCTCGCCTACGCGGCGTCCGATGTGCTCTATCTGCACGCGCTCAGAGACAAGCTCAATGTCATGCTGGCGCGCGAGAGCCGTGAGGGTTTGGCGGCAGCCTGCTTCGGCTTCCTGCCCGACCGGGTGCGGCTCGATCTCGCCGGCTTTGCCGGCGAGGACATCTTCTCGCACTCGTAAAGCGGTCCTTTACGCTCTTGATTTGCCAGGCCGGCCGTCATGGAGCGGCCCCGTCGGGGCCACATTCGCAGGCGACTCTTGGGCCGCGGGCCCGTAGAATGCGGCTCCGGGCCGAATCGGGGGCGGCGGTCCGAGGGGATAATCATTTGAGCACCATCTCCTTCGCCGGAGACGAGGGCGGCGCAGCTATTGCGGAACGCGCGCCCGCCAAGAGCGAGCGGCTGTACCGGCGGGCGCTGCGCCACAGCCGGCGGGTTCGGCAGCTGCGGGTGGTCCTCGTCGGCGCCGTCGTGGTCGTGCTGGTCGGCCTCGTCGCCGACAATTATTTGCTGCCGTCAGGTGCGCTGCATTTGCCCGGCGAGATCGCCAACGTGCTCATCCAGGGCACCAAGATCACCATGCAGAAGCCGCGGCTGACCGGCTACACCAGCGACGGACGGGCGTACCAGTTCAGCGCCGAAGCGGCCGCGCAGGACGTCACCAAGCCCGATTTCGTCCAGCTCGAGCACATCCGCGCCAAGATGGCCATGGCCGACAAGAGCACCGTCGACATGTGGGCGGACGACGGCGTCTACGACATGAAAGGCGACATGCTCACGCTCAACAACAACATTCGTCTGGTGTCGTCGACCGGCTATGAGGCGCGCTTGAGCCAGGCGCTGGTCGACATGCGCAAGGGCAATGTGGTTTCCAACACGCCGGTCTGGGTGAATCTGCTCGACGGCACGCTCGACGCCAAACGGCTGGAAATCACCGACAAGGGCGACGTGCTTCGCTTCGGCGACGTCCACATGGTGCTGCAGTCGGGCAAGCCCGACGGCAAGGCGGACCAGCCATGAGGCGCGCGATGAGTCCAAAACTCGGCTTTGTCGCCGCGGCAGCGATCGCCTTGATGGTGTCGGCGCCGGTCGTGGCGCAGGGCCCGCATCCGGCGCCGGGCGGCCTGGTGCCGGGAGGGCAGAACCAGGATCAGCCGGTTCAGATCGACGCCAAAGCGCTGGAAGTCCGCGACAAGCAGAAGACCGCGACGTTTTCCGGCGACGTGCATGTGGTGCAGGGCGACACCACGATGCGCTGCAAGACCCTGGTGGTGTTTTATGGCGCGGAGGTCGGCATCGGCGGCGACAAGCCGGTGGTTCGCGCCAAGACCACGTCCGGCACGCCGCCGAACGCGCAGAATATTCGTCGCATCGAGGCGCACGGCGACGTCACCGTCACCAGCAAGGATCAGAATGCCACCGGCGACCTCGGCGTCTACGACCTTCACGCCAAGACCATCACGCTCAGCGGCAACGTCGTCGTCAGTCAAGGCAAGAACGTCATCCACGGCGAACGCGTCATCGTCGACACCGTGACCGGCAATGCGCGGGTCGAGTCGGCTCCCAGCGCCACTCCTGGTGCCACGCAGGGCCGCGTGCGCGCGCTCATCATTCCCAACGGTGAGGGCCAAGGCGGCCAGGGTAATTTCATGACCATCGGACCGGGACCGGGACCGGGGCCGGCGCCGGGCCCAAAACGCTGAACTTGCCGCCCGGCTAGCGCCGTGACAGACAGGCGTGCTTTTTGAGTCCCTGACGTGCTGGCTGGAAAAACATGCTGCGGACGCGCAGGCGAACTGCCGGAGATTGCCGGGCTTGAGCATTCTTTCCCATTTTCGCCGTCGCCCGGCCGACACGCGCGATGCCGCTGTCGCCGACGATGAGGCCATTGATCTTGCCTCGATGGGCGGCGTCATCAATGGCACTTATGTGGACATTGCGAGCCTGCCGGCGCCGGCTCCCGCCAAGGCCCGCGCCAAGGCCCCACCATCACCTCCGCCGCCAGCCGAGCGGCCGGACCGTCAGCCGCCACCCGAGCGGCAGAACCGTGAGCCTCCGCCACCACAAGCCGCGCCGCCTCCTGCAAGCCGGCCGCGCCGTCGCAACGGCGGTAACGGCGCCGCGCGCACCGACCACAAAGGCCTGCTGGTGGTCGACGGCGTCGAAAAAAGCTTTGTCGGCCGCAAGGTGGTGAAGAGCGTCAGCCTTTATCTGCGCCGCGGCGAAGCGGTTGGGCTGCTCGGGCCGAACGGTGCCGGCAAGACCACGGTGTTCTACATGATCACCGGCCTGATCAAAGCCGACCAGGGCAGCATCGAGCTTGATGGCTACGACGTCACCGCGCTGCCGATGTATCAGCGTGCCAGGCTCGGCATCGGTTATCTGCCGCAGGAGGCTTCGATCTTCCGCGGCCTGACCGTTGAGCAAAACATCCGCGCCGTGCTCGAAGTCGTCGAGCCCAACAAGAAGCGGCGCGAGCACGACCTCGACGCACTGCTCGAAGAGTTCAACATCGGCCGGCTGCGCAAGACGCCCTCGATCGCACTCTCCGGCGGCGAGCGGCGGCGCGTCGAGATCGCCCGATCGCTGGCGACGCGGCCGAACTACATGCTGCTCGACGAGCCGTTCGCCGGCATCGATCCGATCGCGGTCGGCGACATCCAGGCGCTGGTGCGCCATCTGACCAATCGCGGCATCGGCGTCTTGATCACCGACCATAATGTGCGCGAGACGCTCGGCCTCACCGACCGCGCCTACATCATTTATTCGGGCGAGGTGCTGATGGAGGGCCAGGCCGACGACATCGTCAACAATTCGGACGTGCGCCGGCTCTATCTTGGCGAAGAATTCCGGCTTTAAGGGTTTTTGACAAAATAGCCGCCGGTGGGCGCCGTCTCGGGCGCAAATTGGTTGACGGCGGACGGTCCGAACTGCTCTACAAGGTGTCAGGAAGCAAGAATCGGACCAATTCGGCCGTCATGGCCCTGACCCAACGCCTTCAGCTTCGGCAGAGCCAGGCTCTGGTGATGACGCCGCAGCTGATGCAGGCCATCAAGCTGCTGCAACTGTCGAATCTCGATTTGGCCGCCTACGTGGACGCGGAACTCGAGCGCAACCCGTTGCTCGACCGCGGCTCGGAGGGCGAGGCCGCGCCCGCGGAGGCCGCCGACACGCAAGCGCGCAATGAGGCCGGCGCGGCCGATGACTGGGAGCCCAGCAGCAGCGAGACCGCGGCGGCGCAAGACGGGCAGCCGCAGGCCGCTTTCGACAATGGTACCGGCGACGACACCGAGCCTACTCGGCCGCGTGCCGCCGAACTGCCCGCCGGATATTCGGAATGGGCCGGCATCGGCTCAGGCGGCCGCGACGGCGGCGATTACAATCTCGAAGCCTTCGTTTCGGCCGAAGCGACGTTGGCCGACTGGCTGCGCGAGCAATTGATGCTCGCGGTGGCGGATCCGGCGCGGCGCATGATCGGCCAATATCTCATCGATCTCGTCGATGAGACTGGCTATCTGACCGGCGACCTCGAGGCGGCGGCCGACAAGCTCGGCACCGGCGTCGCCGAAATCGAAGCGGTGCTGGCGGTCCTGCAGAAGTTCGATCCGCCCGGCGTGTTCGCCCGCGACCTCGCCGAGTGCCTGGCGATCCAGATCAAGGAACGCGATCGCTTCGATCCGGCCATGGCGGCGCTGGTCGCCCACCTCGATCTTGTCGCCCGGCGCGATTTTGCCGGCTTAAAGAAAATCTGCGGCGTCGGCGACGAGGACCTCGCCGACATGGTCGCCGAACTGCGCAAGCTCAATCCGAAGCCGGGCCTCGCGTTCGGCACCGCGCCGGTGCAGCCGATCGTGCCGGATGTGTTCGTGCGGCCGGCGCCCAACGGCGCCTGGCTGGTCGAGCTCAATTCCGACACGCTGCCGAAGGTCCTGGTCAACCAAAGCTATTACGCCGAGGTGTCGGCCACGGCGCGGCGCGATGCGGAAAAGTCGTATCTCGCCGAACGCCTGCAGAGCGCCACCTGGCTCGTTCGTGCGCTCGACCAGCGCGCCCGCACCATCCTGAAGGTGTCGAACGAGATCGTGCGCCAGCAGGATGCGTTCTTTGCCCGCGGCGTCCAGCACCTGCGGCCGCTCAATCTCAAGACGGTCGCCGAGGCAATCGGCATCCACGAATCCACGGTGTCGCGCGTTACCGCCAACAAATACATGGCGACGAGCCGCGGCATTTTCGAGTTGAAATACTTTTTCACCTCGGCCATTGCCGCCGCGCATGGCGGTGAAGCGCATTCGGCCGAAGCGGTGCGTCATCGCATCAAGCAGTTGATCGATGCCGAGAGCGCCGACGACGTTTTATCCGACGACACCATCGTCGACCGGCTGCGCGATGCCGGCGTCGACATCGCACGGCGCACCGTCGCCAAGTACCGCGAGGCGATGCGCATCCCCTCGTCGGTGCAGCGGCGGCGCGAGAAGCAGGTCGCGGCGTCGCCTTGAAGGCGGCAGCCGCCGGCGTGCCGCGTTGACTCGGCATGACGCGATGCTTAGGTCGAGTCATGCGGGCCTTTCGACTGCTGGAGGCAAGCATGTCGTTTCGCATTTCCGGGAAAAATCTCGACCTTGGCGAGGCGTTGCGCGAGCGCGTGCGCGCCCGCATCGTCGAGGCCATGGGCAAGTATTTTGACGGCGGCTATTCGGGCCACGCCACGCTCGCCCGCGACGGCTTCGGCTTTCGTACCGAATGCGCCATTCATCTGGATTCGAAGATCACCCTGCATGCCGAAGGCGCGGCCGCCGACCCGTACGCCAGTGCCGACCAGGCGGCGCTGCGCATCGAAAAGCGGCTGCGGCGCTACCATCGGCGCCTCAAGGACCATCGCCCGGAGCGCCTCGATGGCGGCACCTCGGTCGAGGCGCCGAGCTACGTGATCGCCGCGCCGGACGGCGATGGCGAGCCGCCGGTCGAAGGTTTTGCCCCGGTGATTATTGCCGAATCGACCACCGCGCTGCGGCAGCTTTCGGTCAGCGAAGCCGTGACGGAACTCGACATGACCGGCGCTCCGGTTGTCGTGTTTCGTCACGCCGTCCATGGCGGCATCAACGTGGTTTATCGCCGTCCGGACGGACATTTTGGCTGGATCGACGCAAGCGCTGCGGCACCCGATCAAACCCATTGACGGGCCGGCAGGCCGTCCTTATGGTCCCGCCGCTTTTCGGGCATGATCGCCAGATGCGGACTGCCACATCCGAACAAGATCATGCGATGCAGCAGGCAAATCCGCCGGTCGTCAGCCATATTAATGCAATAAGGCTCAAGCCGCAGGCTGCGGCCCCGTGTTTTCAGGTCCCACAATGCCGCTCACCGATCTCGTTGCGCCGAACGCGATTCTTCCGGCGCTGAGGGTCAACAACAAGAAACAGGTCCTGCATGAGCTCGCGGCGCGCGCGGCCACGCTGAGCGGCCAGAACGAGCGTGCGATCTTCGACATCCTGATGCAGCGCGAAAAGCTCGGTTCCACCGCGGTCGGCAACGGCATTGCCATCCCGCACGGCAAGATGCCCAATTTGACGCGACTGTTCGGTTTGTTCGCGCGGCTCGAGCGCCCGATCGATTTCGAGGCGCTCGACGGCCAGCCGGTCGATCTGGTTTTTCTGCTGCTGGCGCCCGAAGGCGCCGGCGCCGATCATCTCAAGGCGCTGGCGCGGGTTGCGCGGCTGTTGCGCGAGCCGGCGGTGGCCCACAAGCTGCGCGCCTCGCACGATGCAGAGGCGTTGTACGCCGTATTGGCGATGCCGCCCGCGACCGCGGCATAGCAGGGTTGAGGCATCGGGGATCAGGCATCAAAGACGCGCGACATCAGGCGCTGGCAGGAGCTCGCTGATGACGGATTGCTGTTTACGGAATTGCTGTTGCCCTGTTCCCCGTCAGTGAACGCTGACCATTTCCAGCTCTTGGCTCCAGGCGTTGGCTTCCGCGGCCTCCCGGCTGTCGGTCAACATCATTGGCGTGCCGTCCGCCGCGTGCAGTGCAAAAAGCTTCATGCCCGGCGCGATCTGCGGCGCCTGCGGAAACAATGCCGGAACGTCCTCGGAACGGATCGTTTTCACGTAAGCGAGCGTTCCATCGCCCAAATGGGCGAACGCTTCCGGTGAAATTGCAGCCTCGATATGGTCCATTGTGTTTGTCATGGCCCTCGACTCCTGAGCTGATAACTGCGTCGAGTCCTCGCTGGTTTCATTAGTCGCATTCATTGATTGCAATCGATTTAATGATGCGTTCCGGCTGCGGCCGCGCCAGATCGATCGACAGCAAGCCGTTCTTCAAGTCCGCCCCCAGCACCTCCATGCCGTCCGCCAGCACGAAAACGCGCTGGAACTGGCGCGCGGCGATGCCGCGATGGACGAATTGCCGACTCTTGTCGTCGGTTTGCCGACCACGGATGAGGAGCTGGCTTTCCTCGATCGAAACGTCGAGCTGGTCGCGGGTAAATCCCGCCACGGCGAGCGTGATCCGCAGCCGGTCGGGGTTCTTGCCGTCGCCCGCGATGCGCTCGATGTTGTAGGGAGGATAGCCGTCTGCAGCCTTGCCGACGCGGTCGAGCACGCGCTCAATCTCGTCGAAGCCGAGCAGGAAGGGACTCGATAGGGACGAAACCCTGGACATGTTTCAAAGTCCTTGACAGCGACTTTGCGGGCCCTTGCGGCGCCCCGATAACCGCGCGGAACAGCTTTCCCGCGCCGGCTTGGGCTAATATGGCGCGGCAAAAGCGGCCGTTCAAGAAGGCAAAATCAGGGCGCCGGCGTTGTGCGGTGCGGTAGCCAGCGAGTGGTCGGCGGCCCGTTCACGCACTCGCGCGCTGACGTGGGGCGCGGACCCTGTCGCTGTTCCGCATCGAGGCGCGCAATCGCTCGGTTGCCGGACGGTCGGCCGCGAAGGTCTGCGGATCGAGCACCACGCCATACGCCTCGCGCGCTGCCGCAACCGAAATATAGCCCTGCACGGCGTCGGCCTCGACGGCTTCGATCGGCCGGTCGAGCGGCGAGCCGTAGCCGCCGCCACCACCCGAGCGCATGCGAAACGCGTCGCCCGGCTGCAAATGGGCCACCAGCACCTTGGCGTTGGGGAAGTCGGTCTTCCACTTGCCGTCGATGCGGATAGCGACTTCGTTGCCGGTGGCGTCGCCGCCGCCGCCAAGCCCCCATGGCTTACAATGGGCGCGCTCGACATGGCTGTTGAACGTCATCGGCACCCGCGCGCGGACCACGCGTTCGAGGCCGAGCCCGCCGCGATGGCGGCCGGCGCCGCCGGAGTCCGCAATAAGCGCGTAGCGCTCGACCACCAGCGGAAATTTCACCTCGGATTGCTCGCTCGGCGAGTTGTGCGTGTCGCCGTCGTTGATGCACACCGTTCCGGAGACGCCGTCCTCGTTGCGCTTGGCCCCCCAGCCGCCGCCGAGCGGCCCGAAATTGGCGAGAAAGAACTCGGCCGTTTTGGTGTTGATGCCGTGACAGGCGGCGATCACCAGGTCGGCGTGGTGGCCGGCGATGACGCGATCCGGGATCACCGGCGCCAAGGCCTTGAACACCGTGTCGACGATGGTCATCGGATACGTCATCCACCAGCGCATCGGCGCCGGCCGCACCGCGCTCACCACCCGGCCCGGCGGCACGATGGCTTTGAGGCTGCGAAACGAGCCGTCGTTGATCGGGTAGTCGGTCGGCGAGGTGAGGCACTTGTAGGCCACCTGCGAGCAGGCGTGGCCGGTGGTGACGCCGGAATTGAACGAGCCGCGCACCTG
>JASHXZ010000268.1 GCA_030043285.1 Xanthobacteraceae bacterium
GGCGAAAAGCATTGGAATACCGCCCATGCGCGGAATCGTAGGATTTTTGACGATCGCGCCGGATTAGCCGCCGGGCGCAACGTGCGCCCCTATGTCATCCAAGTCTATCCACGCGATATGGGCAACGGCGTTACCATCATCATGCGCGAGATCGACGCGCCGATACGCGTCTTCGGCAAGCACTGGGGCGGCTTTCGCACCGCCTACCACATTTGAGCAATCAGGCGATCTATTCGCGCCGGCGCTTCAGCCAGTTTTCCAGATAGACCAACGCCATAGCCCGCTCATCGTCGTTCGCGCGATGAAACGCGTTGTCGTAGAGCGGCTTGACCCAGGTTTCTTCCGGTCCGGCGCAATCCTTGCTGAGCGTGAGCCACATCAAGCCGCGCGCGGCCTGGCGCGGCACCCTTTGCCCCTGGAAAAGCAAATCGCCAAGCACTGCCTCGGCGCGGCAATCGCCTTTGCTCGCCGAGAGCTGGAACCAGCGTGCCGCCTGGAGCGGATCGCTCGGTGTCCCATCGAGATAGAGCCGACCCAATTGATATTGCGCGTCAGCGTCACCGAAATATGACGCGGCATAGGCAAACATCTCGCGTGCGCGCGCCGGATCGGACACCACCGACGAATTCGGAATGCCTTTGAGATAGTAGTGGCCGAGCGCGACGAAAGCATTGGCCACCATGCGCGCCTGCGGCGTGCCCGGCGGCTCATCCGGATGCGCATTGGCGATCTGGCTGAAATAGTCGAAGGCGCGCTGGTCATCCTGCGGGACGCCGTCGCCGATCGCGTACATTCGACCGACCTTCCATTGCGCGACAAGGCGACCTTGGTCGGCTGCATATTGCAACGCCGTCAGCGTCTTGGCTTTATCGCTTGCATCCGGCGCGGTTGGTGGTGCTCCACGCATTCCGTCGCTGGGCGAAAGTAAAGCCGTGTTCGGAGTGGTCGTCCCGTCAAACGCGAACAGGGGTCCGCTCGCAAAACCGCAAAGCGCCGCTACCAAAATACCGGCAGCAGGAAGTATCCCTTTAAATGTCCGCATAGCACGCCTTCTCGACCGATCCGCCCGGGTGGGTAACGGCGCCGAGACGGGCCGATCCTACCTGCTGAGCGTATTTCCACAGATAACCAGAGGTGTATTCGCCGGCAGGCGGCTTCCATGCGCGCGCGCGGCTCTCGAGTTCGCCCGCCGTCAGCTTGACGTTCAACGACCCCTTCTCGGCATCGAGCTCGATCACGTCGCCGTCGCGCAAAAGCGCGATCGGCCCGCCCATGGCCGCTTCCGGTCCGATATGGGCGACGCAGAAGCCGCGGGTTGCGCCGGAGAAACGGCCGTCGGTGATCAGCGCGACCTTGTTACCCATGCCTTGGCCGTACAGCGCGGCCGTGGTCGAGAGCATCTCACGCATGCCGGGCCCGCCCTTCGGGCCTTCATAACGGATCACCAGCACGTCGCCTTCCTTGTACTTTTTATTTTTAACCGCCTCGAAACAGGCTTCTTCGCCGTCGAAGCAGCGCGCCGGTCCGGAGAATTTCAGGCCCTCCATGCCGGCGACCTTTACGATCGCACCGTCAGGAGCGAGGTTGCCCTTGAGGCCAATCACACCGCCGGTCGGCAGGATCGGCTTGTTGGCCGGACGAACCACGTCCTGGTCTTGGTTCCACTTCACCGATTTGAGGTTCTCGGCCAGGGTCCGACCGGTAACGGTCAGACAGTCGCCGTGCAGGAAGCCGTGGTCGAGCAAAGTTTTCAGCAAAAGCGGAATACCGCCAGCTTCAAACATATCTTTGGCGACATAGCGGCCGGACGGTTTCAAATCCGCGATATAGGGTGTTCTTTTGAAGACTTCGGCGACATCGAAGAGATCAAAATCGATGCCGCACTCGTTGGCGATGGCCGGCAGATGCAATGCCGCGTTGGTTGAGCCGCCGGTGGCGGCAACGACGGCCGCGGCGTTCTCCAGCGCTTTGCGGGTGACGATGTCGCGCGGGCGGATATTTTTGACGATCAAATCGACGATCATCTCGCCTGCCAGCATGCAGAATTTGTCCCGGATTTCGTAGGGCGCCGGTGCTCCCGCCGAATAGGGCAGCGCAAGCCCCATCGCTTCCGAGACGGTGGCCATTGTGTTGGCGGTGAATTGCGCGCCGCAGGCGCCGGCCGACGGACATGCATGTTGCTCGAGAACGTCGAGGTCGGCATCAGACATGGCGCCGACCGAATGCCGGCCAACGGCCTCGTACACGTCCTGAATGGTGACCGGCTTGCCTTTGAACGTACCTGGCAGGATGGAGCCGCCGTAGATGAAAATCGAAGGCACATTAAGCCGGCACATCGCCATCATCATACCGGGCTGGGATTTGTCGCAGCCGGCGACGCCGATCAGCGCGTCGTAGGAATGACCGCGCACCGTCAACTCGATGGAATCGGCGATCACTTCACGCGACGGCAATGAGGACCGCATGCCGGCATGGCCCATGGCAATACCGTCGGTCACGGTGATGGTGCAGAATTCGCGCGCCGTAGCGCCGCCGGCGGCCACGCCTTGCTTGACTGCCTGAGCTTGACGCATCAGTGCGATATTGCAGGGGGCGGCTTC
>JASHXZ010000269.1 GCA_030043285.1 Xanthobacteraceae bacterium
AATCCTTTCGAAACTTTTTGCTGCCATTGCGATCGACGGCGCAATGCGATCAAAGATAATGGCTTTGTCGCCTATGACCGCCGCCGCGCTATTGCGTCCGCTCAAAAAAACGCCTGTATTCCCGTCTGCGCGCGGCCGAGCACCAGCGCGTGGATGTCGTGGGTGCCCTCGTAGGTGTTGACGGTTTCCAGATTGCAGAGCACGCGCATCACGTGGAATTCTTCGCTGATGCCGTTGCCGCCATGGATATCGCGGGCGACCCGCGCGATCTCCAGCGCCTTGCCGCAATTGTTGCGCTTCAAAAGCGAAATCGCCGGCGGCGACGCCTTGCCGGCATCGATCAGCCGCGACAGCCGTAGCGCCGCGTGCACGCCGAGCGCGATTTCGGTCTGCATGTCGGCGAGTTTTTTCTGCACCAGCTGATTGGCGGCGAGCGGCCGGCCGAATTGCTTGCGGTTGAGCGCGTAGTCGCGGGCGCTGTGCCAGCAGAATTCGGCAGCCCCCATGGCGCCCCAGGCGATGCCGGCGCGGGCGACGTTGAGGCAGCCGAACGGACCGGCCAGTCCCGAAACGTTCGGCAGCAGATTTTCCTCGGGCACCACGGCACCCTCGAGCACGACTTCGCCGGTGATCGAGGCGCGCAGCGACAGCTTGCCCTCGATCTTTGGCGTGGAGAATCCCTTGGTGCCGCGCTCGACCAGAAAACCGCGGATACGGCCATCGAGCTTGGCCCAGATCACCGCGACGTCGGCGACCGGCGCGTTGGTGATCCAGGTCTTGTTGCCGGTGAGCCGGAAACCGCCCGCCACCTTTTCGGCGCGCGTCGTCATGGAGCCGGGGTCGGAGCCGTGGTCGGGCTCGGTGAGGCCGAAGCAGCCGAGCAGCTCGGCCTTGGCCATTTTGGGCAAGTATTTGCGGCGTTGTGCCTCGCTGCCGTAGGCATAGATCGCCTGCATGGCGAGCGAGGATTGCACCGACATCGCCGAGCGGAAGCCGGAATCGACGCGCTCCAGTTCGCGCGCGATCAGGCCGTAGCACACATAGTTGAGGCCGGCGCCGCCGTATTCGGCCGGAATGGTCGAGCCAAGGAGGCCGAGTTCGCCCATCTCGCGCGCCACCGCCGGGTCAAAGCGTTCCTCGCGGTTGGCGACGAGCACGCGCGGGAACAGTTTCTCCTGCGCATAATCGCGCGCGGTGTCGCGCACCATGCGCTCTTCCTCGGTCAGCTCGCCTTCGAGGTCGAGCGGATCGTCCCATTGGAACGCGGCATCCTTGATCTGCGCGCTTTTCGGCACGCGCGTTTCGGCCTCTCGTTCGGCAACGTCGTTCATGGCAAAACTCCTCGGCGGGCCAGCCGCCGTTCTCGCCGCAAGCTTAGGTGCGGCATCCATGGCCCGCAAGCGCCGGCCGTTGCCGCGCCGCGGGCATTTCGCTATCTACTCGGCATTGCCCGGCGTTGGCGCCCGTAGCTCAGCTGGATAGAGCGCTGCCCTCCGAAGGCAGAGGTCATAGGTTCGAATCCTGTCGGGCGCGCCAGATTTCAAGCACTTAGCGAACACTGCCAACACGATCTAATGGCGCGGAAGCACCACGGAAGCAGGCGACAGAAGGTAATTGGGCAGCCAATTGCGTCATGGTCGGGTATGAAATTGTTCGCTAAGCGAGACCGCCCGAACGCTCACGACCGTAGTGGGGAGCTAGGCCCGTTGGCGTTGTGGCTAGTTCGGCATACCAGACTACGAATCTAGTAAGTCAGGAGTTCGAAAGTCTTCGGGCGCGGCTGTCCGTTGTTTGCAGATCGAAGGCGCACGAGGCCGTAAGCGTCGGTGTTGCAGATAGCGAAGGAAAGATCGGACATTGCAATGTCGACGCGAATGGCTTGCAAAAGGCGGACCCGGTTCCTATTTGTTTTGATTAGGATGGTAAGGACTCTGCCCGCGCCAGAGTGTTTCGGCGCCGGCTGAGCATGCGGCCTAAAGGCATTGCAGCATTGCAGCCTGGCTCCGCAGCAACCTCCCGCACCCGACGATCTAACGCCCGAGCGGTGGCATCAACCGTAAGAGAGCGAGTAGGTTTCATGCTGTACACTTTCGAGGATCTGGAGACGGGCGACCTGCGCTCAGCGGTGGCCACGAACGAAGCCGCTGCCCGTTTTCAGCTCGGCGGCATCTGGACCGATGTTGAACGCACCACAGCGTTCCAACCATGCGACATCGACGGTTTGCCGGCAATTTTCCGCGAAGCACAAGCAGTCGAGGAAGCCGCGCGCCAGGAGATGATGGCGGCCAATCCGATGGGCAAAGGCAGGGTCACCACGCCCAAGGCGCTGGCGGCCTTCACAGCAGCCCAGGAGAAACACAGCAAGCTTCAAGCGCGGCGCGAGGAGCTGATGCACCTGATGATCGCCGCCGGCAAGTAAGAGCGCGCCGATGTCGACATTCGCGCGTGACGCCGCCAGAACCAAGCCGACGAAGCAGCATGCCACGTCTTGGATCGATGACGGCCAGAAATATGCCGTGATCGCCCTGCGCGTAAAGCTTAACGACCCCGTGCCACTTCAGGAGATGACGCCACACCATTGGGCGTTCGCGGATGCGCGGTTCGATATGCCGGCGCACTGGCGCGAGTGGCTAGGCACGATCCGCACCCAGGAGGTCGAGGACAGCAATCTCTTCCTGCTTAGCAAGATGCGGTCGCAGTTGCCGGAAGTCGTCGATGCCGAGACTGCCGAACTGAAGCGGCATGCCGGGCACTTCTATGCTGGGCTTCTGCTTGCAAGCCCGTTTGTACCGGCGCACAAGCCAGTAATGCTTGCCGGCTACCGTCAACAGGGCGAGATCAACGTCCGCTCGCAGGACGACTACGATCCCGCGATCCCGAGCATGGTCCGGCACTATCCGTCCGTGACGCTCGCTGACCTGCAACTAGCGGCCAAGATCGCTTCGCGGATAGCTGCCATCGAAACCGCGTCCTTAGCGGGCGGTCATTGGCGGCTCTTTCGCGTCCTGCACTTGTACCTGGAAACCCGCACGATTCGCGACAACA
>JASHXZ010000270.1 GCA_030043285.1 Xanthobacteraceae bacterium
CCGCGAGCGTCCCTCGAGCGCGCCGGTGGCGATCGCCAACAGCGTGGTGAAGACGACGAACGGCGCCAGCTGTTGCAGCCAGATGGCGAGCGACGGCTTGCCGAGCGCGGCGGCGACCGGTTCGGCCGCCAATATCGTCGCCAGCGCGATGGCGCCCGACGGAATGGCGCCGACCAGCGCGGAAAAGCGCTGCAGCCTGATCTCAGCGGGACGATCGTCGCGCTGCCGCGAGACGTGAAACAGCAGAACCAGCGATCCGCCGATGCCGAGCGCCAGCCCGGTCAGCCGGTAGAATCCGAACGCCGTCATCAGATCGCCGAAGCTCTGCTTCGACAGAAATCGGCTCAGCATGATGAGCACGACGAATTGCGACGCCAACCCGAACACGCGGGCGCCCGAGCCGACGACCAGAATATCGAGATAGACGCGCAAGGGTCCGCTCGACAGAGTTCCAAACAGTTTGCTGATCGAGCGCGCTAAAGCCATGTGCGGGTTTTGCCAAAAGCCGAAAACCGTGGCCGCATAGATACATCACATCGAAGCGGCATCGTGGGGTCGGCGGATCGTTTGCTTCTTTAGGTTAATGGGTCCGCCGCGCGCGAGGCTAAGCGCTTTACCTTAACCGAGGGTTTGCATCGACTTCGACCGCCTGGGCTGGCAGCATTTTCGGGCGCGCGTTTTTTGCCGGCGCGGCGCGCCTATCTGGACGGTCTCAGGTGGAGGTGCGGATTTGAGCTACGATGCGCTGCTGACCGAATCTGATTTTGCAAAGTTTGCGCCCAACGGCGAGGTGCTGCGTTACATCGAGCTGACGCGGCAGCGGCTCGGTCTGCAAAGACACGAGATGAAAGTGCTCGATTGGGGCAGTGGCCGCGGCGAATACGTGCTTTGGCTGCGCGATGCCGGCTATGACGCCTATGGGGTCGAGATCCGCGCCGAGGCGGCGGACCGCGGCAAAGATCTGTTTGCCGCCCGCAACTATGATTTCGATCGGATCATCAAGCCGATCGGCGCCGACTGCCGCACCGACTTGCCTGCCGGAACTTTTCATTTCATCTTCACCCATTACGTGCTCGAGCACGTCGCCGACATCGATGCGGTGACGCGCGAGATCGCGCGCCTGACTGCCGCCGGCGGCTACGGGTTCCACGTCTATCCGGGCAAGCTTCGGCTGATCGAGCCGCATCTGTTCATGCCGTTCGTGCACTGGCTGCCGAAAAGCCCGCTGCGCAAATGGGCGATCAGAGCGTTTCTCGCCTGCGGCATCGAGCCGAGATGGGACTGGCTTGCCCAGGCGAATGCGCAGAAGAGAACCGTCGCCTATCACGATTTCTGCATGCAGGAGACGTTTTATCGGCCGTACCACGAGGTGCGCGGCAGTTTCAGCAATGTCGGCTTCGAAGTGACCTCGGTGTCCGCCGATCACCCCATGCTGCGGCGGTTGAGCGCTATTCCGAAGCCGCTGGTCGAGTTTCCCGTAAGGCTCTTTCAGACCGTCGAGATCATCGTCCGCAAAGGCCAAGCCGTGGCCTTGGGCGTGTAGCTTGCGGCGCCGCGCAGCGTGGCTGCGCTCGGATTTTTACGCGAATTTTCCGGCGTGGGATCAAAACCATGCCGCCGCGGCGACCTTACCGAACTTTAATGGCTTCCATGCCATCGCAATGGCTTTGAGAACAGGCGCCGGCAAGGTATAGCTGCGCGGATGAGCACATCGGTAAAAGGGGGTAAGTCCCGGCGCGTGCTGTGGGCGGTCGGAGGGCTTGCGGTGCTCGCCATCGCTGCCTTTGTTGCCATTCCCCGCCTGACCAAGCCGCGGCCCGCTCACGCGGCAGCACAGCCCACCGTGCCGGTGGTCGCCACTGCCGCCGGGCAGCGCGACGTTCCGATCTTTTACGACGCGCTCGGCACGGTTTCGGCGCTCAACACGGTGGCGATCCGCGCCCAGGTTACCGGCCAGATCATCTCGGTCGATTTCACCCAGGGCCAGGATGTGCACAAGGGTGACGTGCTGGCCAAGATCGACCCTGCGCCGCTGCAGGCCGCGCTCGACCAGGCTATCGCCAAGAAGGCCGAGGACGAAGCGCAGCTGGTCAGCGCGCAAAAGGATTTGGTGCGCTTTAAGACCCTCGTGCTGAAAAACGCCGAGACCCAGCAGAACGTCGACATCCAGCAGGCCAAAGTCGATCAGCTCAAGGCGATGATCGACGCCGATCAGGCGGCGATCGAAGCGGCGCAGACGCAGCTCAACTACGCCACGATTACGGCGCCGATCGATGGTGTGGTCGGCTTCCGCCAAGTCGATATCGGCAACATCATTCACACCTCCGACGTCAATCCGCTGACGGTGCTGACGCAGATCAAACCGTGCGTGGCGATCTTCACTTTGCCGCAGGGCGATCTCGGCCCGGTGCGGGAAGCCATGCTCAAGGGGCCGGTGGAGGTCATCGCATTCGATCAGGACGACGCGCAGTCGCTGGCAAAAGGCGAGCTCCTTCTCATCGACAACCAGATCGACCAGAGCACCAGCACGATCCGTCTGAAGGCGCAGTTTCCCAACGCGGACGAGCGGCTTTGGCCGGGCGAGTTCGCCCACATCCACATATTGGTCACGACCCGCAAGAACGCCGTGACGCTTCCCCCAGTCGCGGTCCAGCGCGGACCGGATGGTTACTATGTGTGGGTGATCAAGCACGACGATACCGTGGAGCAGCGCCCGATCCAGGCGGAAATCGTCGACGACGACACGGCGGTGATCCGCAAGGGTCTCGGCGCCGGGGAGCGCGTCGTCATCGACGGACAGTCGCGGCTCGACGTCGGCAATCACGTGGCCATTCGGCCTGCGGCGGCCCCTCCGCAACATCCTGACGAAGGCTGATGAACGTCTCCGAGACTTTCATTCGACGGCCGATCGCCACGTCGCTGCTGATGGCCGCGCTGGCGCTGGTCGGCATCGTGGCGTTTCCGCTGTTGCCGGTGGCCCCGCTGCCGCAGGTCGATTTTCCAACGATCCAGGTCACGGCCACTCTCACCGGCGCCAACCCGACAACCATGGGCGCGACAGTGGCCACCCCGCTCGAGCGCCAGTTCGGTCAAATCGCGGGCGTGACGCAGATGAGCTCGGTGAGTTCGCTCGGCTCGACCGTGATCACCCTGCAATTCGACCTCAACCGCAACATCGACGGCGCCGCCGGCGACGTGCAGTCGGCCATCACGGCGGCCGGACCATACCTGCCGAAGAATCTCACCTCGCCGCCGACCTACAAGAAGGTCAATCCGGCGGATTCGCCGATCCTGATCGTATCAGCCGACTCGACCACGCTGCCGCTGACCAAAGTCGACGATTACGCCGAGAACGTCGTCGCCACGCAGATTTCTCAGATCACCGGCGTGGCGCTGGTCGCCATCGGCGGCCAGCAGCGGCCGTCGATTCGCGTGCAGATCGATCCGGCCAAGCTGACGGCGCGCGGATTGACGCTCGAGGACGTGCGCGCGGCGCTGCTCGGCGCCACGACGGATGCGGCCAAGGGAACCATGTTGGGGCGGCTGCAGAACTACACCATAGCCGCCAACGATCAGCTGACCGAGGCGGGTCCTTACAATGACGTCATCGTCGCTTATCGCAATGGCGCGCCCGTCCGTGTGCGCGACATCGGCCAGGCGCAGGATGGCCCTCAGGATGTAACGTTGGGCGCGTTGCACCGCGACAAAACGGCGGTGATGCTGATCGTGTTCAAGCAGCCGGGCGCCAACGTCATCGATACGGTCGACAACATCAAGGCCGCCTTGGCGACGATGCATTCGGTGGTCCCGCCGGGCATCCATCTTGAGACCATCATGGACCGGACGCAGACCATCCGTGCCGCGGTCAAGGACGTCGAATTCACCCTTGGCCTGTCCTGCGTGCTGGTGGTGCTGGTGATCCTTCTGTTCCTGCGCAACATCAACGCCACGCTCATTCCCGGCGCCGCGGTGCCGCTGTCGCTGCTCGGCGCCGTCGCGATCATCTACCTCGGGGGCTTCAGCCTCGATAACCTTTCGCTGATGGCCTTGACCATCGCGGTCGGATTCGTCGTCGACGACGCCATCGTGGTGGTGGAGAACATCTTCCGTCACCTCGAGGCCGGGACGACGCCGCTGCAATCCGCCGT
Source organism: Xanthobacteraceae bacterium (assembly GCA_030043285.1). GTDB lineage: Bacteria > Pseudomonadota > Alphaproteobacteria > Rhizobiales > Xanthobacteraceae > BOG-931. The sequence goes on from JASHXZ010000270.1 coordinate 4,149, forward strand.
CAAGGGCGCGCGCGAGATCGGGTTCACTGTTCTCTCGATCAGTATTTCGCTCATTGCGGTGTTCATCCCGCTGTTGTTGATGAGCGGCGTCGTCGGCCGCTTGTTCCACGAATTCGCCATCACCGTCATTGCCGCAATTCTGGTGTCGGTCGTCGTGTCACTGACATTGACGCCGATGCTGTGTTCGCGCTTCCTGGTCAGCGAGCATGACCGCGTGCACGGCCGCCTCTATCGCGCCGTCGAATGGTGCTTTGACGCGCTGTTGGGCGGCTACCGGCGCGGGCTCGACGTTGTATTGCGCCACCAGTTTTTAACGCTGCTCGTGTTCATCGCGACGGTCGGCGTGACCGGCGTGCTGTTCGTGACCATTCCGAAGGGATTTTTCCCGGTCCAGGATACCGGAATGATCTTGGGCATTTCGGAAGCCGGCCAGGACGTTTCCCCCGACAAGATGCTGGCAGTCCAGCGTCAGCTGTCCGAGGTGATTGCCCGCGATCCGGACGTCGCCGATTTCGGCTCGTTCTTCGGGCCGAGCTACGGCAACACG
>JASHXZ010000271.1 GCA_030043285.1 Xanthobacteraceae bacterium
GAGGTCGAGCTCCTCGCCGGCGATCTGGAGGAGGCCGGTGGTGTTGCCTTGGCCGAGCTCGCACTTGCCGAAATAAACTGTCGCGGTGTTGTCGGCGTGAATGGCGAGCCAGGTGTCGATGCGCTCCGGATCCGGCGGGCCGGCGACCATGCCGCGCGTTGACGCCGCCGCCGTGGCTTGCCCCGCAAAGCTGAAACTGACGATCAGTGCACCGCCGGCTTTGAGCAAGTCGCGGCGGCTTGGCAGCACGCCGGTTCGGCCGAGCGATTGCGCTACGGCCTCACTCACGGCTTGGCTCCCGCGATGGCGCGCGCGGCAAGCTGAATCGCCTTCATCACCCGCGGATACGTCCCGCAGCGGCAGAGGTGCCCGTTCATGGTCTTGCGGATGTCGGCCTCGGTCGGACTGGGATTGTTAGCCAGAAGCTCGGCGCCCTTGACGGTCATGCCGTTATAGCAATAGCCGCAGTGCAGAGCCTGCGTGTCGACGAAGGCCTGCTGCAGCGGATGGAGCGCGGGCGGCGGGGACAGGCCTTTTTGTTCGGCATACCAGGCCGGCAATCCTTCGAGCGTCGTTATCGATCTGTTGCCGACTGCCGCAACCGGCGTGACGCACGACCTGATTTCGACGCCGTCGGCGAGCACCGAACAAGAACCGCACTGCGCCAGACCGCAGCCGAACCGCGGACCATGCAGCTCAAGCTCGTTGGTCAGGACGTAGAGCAGCGGCGTATCGGGGCTGGCGCTGACCGGCCGATCACGGCCGTTCACCCGGATGCTGAGAGGATCGGCCATGGGCGTTCTCCCGGCGGTCGCTGCAAAAAGTGCGACGCTAAGAGGCGGCGGCGCGGCGCGGCATCGCGGCCGGGCGGCCGACCTTGAAGATCTCGTCGAGGCACCAGCGCGCCACTTCGCCGCCGGAGGCAAACCAGACGCCGCCGGCGCCGCGCATATGCCGGATGATGGTGCGCAACGCGTTGGCCCGGCCGGGCCGGCCGGAAATGTACGGATGAAACTGGAACGGGCAGTAGGTCGGCGACGCTTTGGACTCGTCGTGGAATTCGTCGAACATCGCCTTCCAGACGATGAGCGCATTGTACGAATTGCCTGCGTCGTTGGCGCGATGCTGATAGGTGCGGCCGTCGCCGAACGGCTGCCGCGGCAGCTCGACCAGCGTGCCGCGATCGCTTTCCCAGAGGAACGGCAGATCGTGCGAGAACGAATTGCTGTTCCAGATAAAGCCGTGCTCGTTCAGCAATTCGAGGCTGTTCGGGCTCTGGGTACATGAGCGCCAGCCGAGCGGGCGCTGCCCGGTGCGGCCGCGGATCATGTCGATCGTCTTGCGCATCACCTCGCGCTCCTCGTCGCGCGTCAGGTTGCGCGCGACTTCGTGGTGATAGCCGTGGCCGGCGATCTCATGGCCGGCGGCAACGATCGCCTTCACCGCTTCAGGATAGCGCTCGGCGATGGCGCCGCAGGTGAGGAACGTCGCTTTCACGCCCTCTTCCTGCAGGATGCGCAGGATGCGCCAGACGCCGGTGTGCGGACCGTATTCGCACTGGGTGTACTCTTCGTGATCGCGCGTGCCGTCTTCGAGCGGCCGCACGTCTTCGCCGCCCTGAAAATCGAAAGTGAGCGTTACCGCCACCCGCGCATCGTTCGGCCAGCGAAAGCGCCCCTCGTGATGATGGTCTTGCAGCATGGATTTCGACTCCCTTGGCGTTTCCTTTGGCGTTCGCCGCGGAGTCTAGACGAGGCGCATCACCGCGTCCACGCGCGGCACGCACATCACCACGGCGCGCAGCGCAAATGTCCCTTCCAGTCGCAATAGCCGAAGCCGGGCCGGCAGCAGCCGAACGAGGCCGGCGTGCAGAAGTAGAATTGATAGTCGAGGCCGCAATGGTTCGAGCAGTAGAAGCGGCCCTCGCCGTCGAAATGGCAATGGTTGCGGAACGCCCGCGGCAACGCTCGCGGAGGCTGCCAATCCGCCGCCACCAGCGGCGTGTAATTCAATCCTCCGCCGAGCGCCAAGCACGAGCCGCCAAAACAAAAGGCGAAAGCGATCGTCGACGCCGCGAGGCCAGCGACGCCCGCGAGTCTACGCGATCGAGAACAGATCATTCCCAGCATAGCGGTCTCATCCTTCCTGTGCTTCGGCTATCGGCTCCGCCGCCAGCGTTTGGCGCGCCGGCGATGCCTTGCCGGCGGGCGCATCGCTGATCGGCAGGTGAATGGTAAAGCGCGATCCCTCACCTTCCCTACTCTCCACTGCAACACGGCCGCCATGCCGGTCGACGACCATCTTGACGAGATGCAGACCGACCCCGGTGCCGACAATGCCCGAGACATTGCTGCCGCGATGATAGCGTTCGAACAGCCGCTCGAGATCGGTCGGCGGAATGCCGATGCCGCGGTCGGCGATCGCCACGACGGCTTCGCTTGCGGTCCTTTCGGCGGCGACCTCGATAGCGCCGCCGTGGGGCGAATATTTGACGGCGTTGGACAGCAGATTGCTGAAGACCTGGAACAGCAATTTGGCGTCGCCGACAATCGGCAGCGACGCGCCGGCAAACCGTTCGACGATCTGCGCGCCCGGCACCATCTCGCGATGCAGCTGACAGACTTCGCGCAACAGCGCCGCCAGACCGATCTCGGCCGGCTCGTAGTAAAGGTCAGCGCTGCCGTCGATCAGCCGCGATGAATTGAGCAGATTGTCGATCAGGTGCGTCATGCGAAGAACGGCGCTGCGGATTTTTCCGGCGCGTTCGCCGATCTCGCCGGGCGGTACGGCATCTTTGGTCTTGTCGAGCCGCCGGGCATGGCCGTCGATCACCGTCAACGGCGTGCGGAATTCGTGTGACGCCATGGAGACGAAATTGCGCTGCACAAGCGCGAGCCGCTGCTCCTGCGCCAATTGCTCCTCGAGCATGGCGGCCTGGCGGGCCAGCGTGCGCTGGCTGCGCATCAGCTCGATGGCATTGTTGCGGAAGATCACGGTCGCCTGCGCCATCTCGCCGATCTCGTCGCGCCGCTCGGTGCCGGCGATATCGACCGCGGTATCGCTGCCGGCGAGCCGGCGCATGCGGTCGGCGAGCCGGCGCAGCGGCTGCGAGATCGAGCGGTTGATGTAAATCAAAGCGGCAATCACGAGCACGGCGGCGACCAGCATGACCAGCACGATCAGCCAGAGCGCCTGCCGATAGGCGACGCCGAGCCGGTCGCTCGCCGCCTGAGCGTCGGCGACCGCGCGATCGGTCAATTGCCCAAGCG
>JASHXZ010000272.1 GCA_030043285.1 Xanthobacteraceae bacterium
ACGATCAGGCCCATAATATCGGAAAATTTGCCGGTGCGGTGCAACAGGTGCGGACGATGAAATGATTCAATTCGCCGAATACGGCGAGCTCGTCCGGGAGCTGAACAGCCTGAACAACGGCTCGAAGCCGCCGTCGCCATGGCGCGGCTTTTTTGCCTCGCCGCGGGCCGCCTGCCAGCGCCGTATCGCCTCGTAGCTCGCGGCGCGATGCCGCTTCGACTTTTTGCTCGGCGCCGCTTCGGACACCGGCGCGATCTCGTCATGGCCCGGGGCTGCTACCGCCGGCTCCTCGACATGCGCGACGTGGGTCGGCGCGGCGCCACTCGCTGCATTGGGAGCGCCGATGCTTTGCGGCGCGGCTGCGGTGTTTGCAGTGTTTGTGGCGGCAGCGCCGATTTCGCCGGGCCGACCGGCTTGTTGCGGGCCCGCAACGGCCGGCTGTGCCGACACCGCCGCGGTCTGCGATTGTGCCGGAGCCGCCGCCGCTCGCTGCGCCGGGGCGATGGCCGCCGCGGAATTGGCCGCCGGCGCGCTTATCACCAAGGCGTGGGCGGCGATCGAGCTATCGGTGCCGGCGCCGGTTGCCCGATGCGGCAGCAGCGACACAACCACGCCCGCGCCGGCGGTGGCACCGATCGCGGTCGCGACCAGCACGATGCGCAGCGTCCGCACGAAGCTGGGTGTCGGGGCCAGATAGCCCCATTCCGGATGGAAATTCCCGGCAGAGCGCATTTTTACCGTAGCCTCCCGGGCAGTTCGGCTGCCCGCCTGCTTCACCTGTCCGCTACCGGCAACTCCACATTGCCAGCTGGGTTCCTGTGTGTCGCCGCGCTGCATCGCGCAGTTCAATCAGCCGACTTGGCTTACCGGCCATGGCGGAACCCGGCAAGCCGACCCCAGCCGGAATCCACCGACTGTTGCCAATCGGCATCACAGGGCTACTGCAATCGGAGATTTCGTCACGCTTCGGCGCCGGCTGGCCGCACTTGTCCACAGCAGCCGCGCTTTCACCGCGACGATATCGTGTCGGGCAAGTGCGAATCATGGGAGCGCCGGCCTCCTCGTCATCGCGGCCCGTTTTACGACGCGGCGCTGAGCTGCCGGTCGCCGCCATCGTCGTGGTCGAACCGATGACCGATCCATGACGGAATGCCGCCGATCGCCATGACGGCGTGCAAGGTGGCGCTGACCACGTGATCCTTCATGGCGAGCGTGGTGGTAACGAACGAACCATGCGCCGGCGCAGTCGAAGGCGCGGCATTGTCCTGCAGGCCGGCAAGTGCGAGCGGCGCCGGCGATGCTTGCGCTGCCGCAGGCGAAACGGCGCCGCGCAGCGCGACCGCCGGTATGGCCGCGACCGCGACCGACTTAGCGCGAGCCGCTGCCGGATTGGCTGCCGCAACCGCGGCGACGCGACGCTCGGCGACAGCCGCAGGCCTCGCGATCGCCGCCAGCCTGGCGTCCGCCGCAACGCTCGCGTCCTCCGCCACCCGCTTGGCATCCGCCAAGGCCTGCGCGGACTGCGCATCGTCCCTGGCATGGCGGCTCTTCTGCGCCGTCTCCTGGGCGATGAGGAAATCGCGAATGAGGTCGTGCTCGTCGCGCACGAGCCGGATCATCTCCGGCGAGGCCGGAGCGGCCGCCGCCATGCCGCCGGCCAGGAAGGCCGGCTGGGCGAAGTGATAATGGGCAAGCAGCATGGCGCCGATCATGCTCGCCAGCGACGCCGGCAGCACTTCGAGCACGAGCTTGCTGACGATCCGCAGCAAAAACGGCGTGGCTTTGGGCAAGGCGGCGCTTGTCTCGACGGCTGCATGGCTCGGCATCGACCCGGTCTCCCGTTGCCGCGATTTTTCAAACGGTCGATTGAATTTCAAACACGTGTTATAGGCAGGGCGTGGCCGGAATCAAGGAAATTTTGCGGCACTCCTCGGGCTTTCCCGAGGAACTCGGCGCCTCAGGCGGCGCCGAGCCCGCGCATGGTCCAGCGGCTCAACAGCTGTGCCAGCCAATCGACCGCCATATCGTCGAGCTCGAGCGCGACCGGCGGGCCGGCAAGCTGTTCGCGATTGCGCACGAACACGCTGCATTGGCCGATCAGCCAGATCGCCGCGACCATCAGGCTGCGCTGGTCGGCCTCGGGCAAAAAGCGCCGCACCAGATCGACCGTCAGCCCCATGAAAGGCGCCGCTTCTTCGCTCATCAGCTTGCGGAAAACCGGGGTCGGCCGCACCGTCTCCCAGTTGAAAATCCGCATGTAGCGGCTCGCCTCGTCGCGCGCCGAAAGCGGATGAAGCTGGCGGCGCACGAAGGCGGCAAGCGCCTCTTCGCGCGGCAGGCCGGCGGTGTCGTCGGCATGGGCGAGCTGGTCCTCGGTCAGGCCGCGGAACGCCGTGCGCAGCACCTCGCGGTAGAGCCCCTCCTTGCCGTCGAAATGATAATTGATCGCCGCCTGGTTCACCCGCGCCCGCGCCACGATGGCGCGCACGCTGGTGGCGTCATAGCCGCGTTCGGCGAACAGCCGTTCGGCGGCTTTGAGAATGCGGTCGCGCGTGATGTCAGAGGGCCGCGTCATGTCAGGTTCCGTTTTCAAACTCTCGTTTGAAAACGTATACGCGCGCGGCCCGGCCGGCGCAACTGCGCCGCCCCACCGCAGGGGGCCGTAGCCCGCATGCGCGAAGCGATATGCGGGGCCGAGCGCCGTTAGTCAGTCCCGGATATCGCTGCGCTCATCCGGGCTATCGGAGCTGCTAAAGTGCCCATTGAAATCATGCGCTCAAAGAGCGCCCTCCTACCCTCGCCCGCTTGCGGGAGAGGGTGGCCGCGCAGCGGCCGGGTGAGGGCCAGTGCGCCCAAACGACCTACGCGTCGCCCAGCCGCTTTACGAGGCTTCCTTTTGTGCTCGGCCACGGCAAGATCGACGGCGCGCCGCATCAGCTGGCCTCAAGCTTCGGCGAAATCGAACCGTCGATGTCAATCCGTGCTGCGCGCTATGGCGCCCAAGTCTATGGCGCCCAAGTCTATGGCGCCCAAGTCAAGCGCATTTGCGCGACGACCTTGGCGCGGATTTGCGATTTGCTGATAGGGCCGAAGATTCGCGAATCAAGGCTGTTGCCGCGGTTGTCGCCGGCGACGAAATACATCCCGTCCGGGATTGCGACTTGTCTCAAGGCAGTCCCGTCAGGGCACGCCATTGTCGGCTCTGCATCTGCCAGTCTTTGACCGCTCGCGGTGGTCACGAAAACGTTGCACGTGCCGTAGCGCACGATATCGCCGGGCAGCGCCACGATCCTCTTCACGTACTGCATGTCGCCGGAAAAAATAAAGCCGCACAGCGGATTTGCCGAGAGGCAAACGGTGACAATGTCGCCGCGTCTCGGTTGAAACAGTTGTTTGGCAAGCGGCGACGCAATCAAGATGTCCTTGTCATGAAGTGTCGGCATCATCGAGGCGCCGGAGACGACCGTCGGGCGCATGACAACCACCAGGCAAAAGAACGAGGCCAGGATGGTGAGTGCCGAAGAGGCTAGCGACTTGCCGGTCATTCGAGCGTCTCCCGGTTTTGCACGAGGTAGGAGATTACGAAATCGTCTTGATCTTCACTAAGATAGGCGTCAAAGGCACGCGCGGAAAGGGTTCTCTCAGCACGTAAGGCGGATCAGCGCAGCGTAATCCGCTAATTCGGTCGGCCTTACAGCGCATTACGCCTTCGGCAATCCGCCCCACAAGCAACCCCCTCTCCCGCTTGCGGGAGAGGGTGGCCGCGAAGCGGCCGGGTGAGGGCCAGTACGCCCAAACGTCCTACGCCCTGCTCGGACGCCGACGAGGCTTCCCCTTATGCTCGGCAAGCACGAGATCGACGCCGCGCCGCATCAACCCGTCCATGGTCGTGTCCATCACGGTCGCCAGAATTTTCAGCAAGCGTAGCCCGGATTGAGCGCCAGCGAAATCCGGGTTCAGCGGCTTCGCTCGCCAAAACTCCCGAGATTTTGCCGAGCATCGCCGCCCCAGTCCTGCGGCAAAATACCGAGCCGAACGTATCGATGAAAAGATGAATGGGGCCAGTCCGCTACACACGAAACTAGGCCGTGCTTCACCGGGTTGTAGTGAATATAGTCGACGTGGCGCTCGAAATCGCCCTCGTCGCGGATCGTGTGCTCCCAAAAGCGACGCTGCCAAAGCGCGGCCTCACCATTGCCATGCCGCTGAAGCGGCGTACCCGCCGACACGACTTCTCGGGTGAACCGCCGCTTGATGAAGCTCAATCGTATAGAAAAGTCGGCATCGCCATCCGGCATGGTCATGAGCATGTGCAGGTGGTCAGGCAACACGACGATGGCATCGATGGCAAGGGGATATCGCTGGCGCGTCAATCTTATCGCAGCACGCAACGCTCCAATGTGATCGATAAGCACGTGCGACCTTCGATCGAAGAGCGTTGCCGTAATGAAGAACATCCCGCCAGGAAGAAAATTTCGTCGATAACGCACCATGGGAACAAGATATCCTGGATTTCGCTTCCCGCTCAATCCGGACTAATGTTGCTGGCGCGTGCTCAGCTGCGGCCCGAGTTGGGCGCAGCGAAACTTGCGGTTCAATTTTGTGGCTCGCATCGCTGTCCCCGGATTTCGCTTTCGCTCAATCCGGGCTACCTCGCTTTCGGGGTGCAGTCCAATCGCCCAACCCGGATTTCGCTGCTGCTCAATCCGGGCCACTTGTTGTCTTTTGCCGCAAGTCTGTCCCTCACACGCTCCTCCTCTGTCGGCTTGCTTTGCGACGATCGCAAAGGCGTACCCCGCTAACATGTTGTTGCCCCAGAGGAATTGCCGGTCCCTGCGAATCATGCCGCGGAGCCACTTGCGACGATTGGAGCAAACGGCTGCGACGTTTGAGAAAAAGCGGCGCAAAATCAATCATATTTTGTCCTCTATCCAGCGACCTCTTGACAATAATTCAGCAACAACTACATAGCCTCCAAGCTCGCTCATCAGGGGCGTCAACCGGTGACGTACTGATTGATGGAGCGAGACGCGGCGCCTGCGCGCGGGCTCGTAACCCGCACCCGGGCGGCTTCGGGACCTGCTCGTCCGGCATTACGATCGGTCCGCGAGGAGCTCGCTAACCGGCATAGGCGGCGGCTTAAAGCCGTTCGACCTGCCGGGTATACGCAGCCCGAAGCTGAGCTGAGGCCTCAGAAACCTCGGCGAGTGCCGCGACGGAGCGCCGAAAGGCGAGCGCGCCCGCAAGCGGATGCCCGCGGTAACGCGGACCGTCCGTGGCGCGCGCCGCACTGGCTGCGGATTCGGATGCTCTCATCCGAATGCCGGTGCGGATACTAAGTATGCGCCTCTCGGCGCTCCGCCTCCCCTTATTTTTTGGAGGCAACAGCTTTCGTGCAGTGGCTTGGCAAGGCTCGGGCGCAAAAAAACGCGCCGCGAGAACGGGATTGCTTTATCCGCACCCGCGCGAAGCGCGGGGGAGGAAAAAAGAAAGAAGAAAGGACCACCATGACCAACACCAAAAAGCCGAAAGCGCCGCGGGATTATCCCGGCCGCTTGACGCGCGAGGAATATTACGCGCTGCCGTCGGCGCGGCGCTGGCTCCTGGCGATGCGGGCCAAATCTGATTTGTTGG
>JASHXZ010000273.1 GCA_030043285.1 Xanthobacteraceae bacterium
CGGCATCCATCGCCGGCGCAACCTGCGGTTCTGCACTCTCCGCCGCGCCAGCCGAACCATCGTCGCCCTTGCCGAGGAACAGCATCTGCAGGGCAGGCACGACGACGAGCAGCAGGATCGGGCCGATGACCATGCCGCCGACGACTACAGTGGCGAGCGGTCGCTGCACCTGGCTGCCGATGCCGGTCGAAATCGCCGCCGGCAACAGGCCTATGCACGCCGACAGCGCCGTCATCAGCATCGGCCGCATCCGCTGCGAGGCAGCATGAAACATGCAGTCGACCGTTCCGGCTCCGCTCGCCCTGATCTCGTTAAAGTAGGTCATGATCAGGATACCATTCATCACCGACACGCCGAACAGCGAGACGAAGCCGACAGCCGCCGAGATGCCGAAATTCAGGCCGGAGACATAAAGCGCCAGAAGGCCGCCGCCGGCCGCGAACGGGATACCGGTAAGCACCAGCAGGCTGTCGCGCAGCGAATTGAACAGGGCGTAGAGCAGCACCAGAATCAAGCCTATGCTGATCGGGACGATCACCTCGAGGCGACGCTGCGCGTTTTGCAGGTCTTCGAATTCTCCGGCCCACACCAGCCGATAGCCGGGCGGCAGCTTGACGTGCTCGGCGATCCGCTGCTGCGCTTCGGCGACTGCGCCACCGAGATCGCGATCACGGACGCTGAACTTGACCGGGATATAGCGCTCGCCCTCCTCGTGGTAGATGTAGGACGCGCCGGTATCGAGCGTGATGTTCGCAAGCTCGCGCAACGGAACGTAGGCATTGGCGCCGCTCGGCGTCGGAACGGCGACCTTGATATTGCCGACCGATTCGAGGCTCGAGCGAAATTGCGGCGGCAGTCGAACGACAACGGCGAACTGGCGGTCGCCTTCAAGCAACGTGGTCGCCTGAGTGCCGCCCAGCGCCGCCTGTATGACGGTGTTCACGTCGCCGGTATTGAGGCCATAGCGCGCCGCCTTCTCGCGATCCACCTTGACGTTGAGATTCGGCTGTCCGAGCACATGGAAAATCCCAAGGTCGGTGATGCCGCGCACTTGCTGCATCTGGTCCTTGACCTCGGTAGCGAGCCGCTCAATCGTCGGCAGGTCGCGGCCGATGATCTTGACCGCGTTGGCGCCTTTGACGCCTGAGAGCGCTTCCTCGACGTTGTCCTGAATGTACTGCGAGAAGTTGAAGTCGATACCCGGCAGTTCGTCCTTGAACTCCTTCTGCAGCTGGTCGACGAGCATGTCTTTGGTGAAGCCGACGGGCCATTGGTCGTACGGCTTCAACGGCACGAACAGCTCGACGTTCGAGAACGGCGACGCGTCACTGCCATTGTCGGGCCGGCCATGCTGGGACACTACGGTGATCACTTCGGGGTGACGCAGCAGGATTTCGCGCATCTTGCTCGCCGCCGGCTCGCCGGCCTCGAGCCCGATCGTCGGCGGCATCGAAGCGCGAATCCAGAGGTTGCCTTCCTCGAGCGCCGGTAGAAATTCGCTGCCGAGCCGCAACGTCAACAATCCGGTCGCCGCCAGAAATACCAATCCGACAATGACCATGGTCTTGCGATGGCCCAGCGCCCAGTGCAGCACCGGCGTATAAATCCAGCGCAACACCCGTACGACAATGGTCTCCGTCTCTTCCACCCGTTCGGGAAGAAGATACGATGTCAATACCGGGGTGACGGTAAACGTCGACAGCAGGGCACCGGCCAGCGCGAGGCCATAGGTCCGCGCCATCGGGTTGAAAATCTGGCCCTCGACTCCCTGCATCGTGAACAGGGGAACAAACGCCGCAACTGTGATCAGCGCAGAAAAGAAGATTGCCTTGTCGACCTGCAGGGCGCTGATCAGGATCATGCGAAGCCGATCGGTCCATGTCACGGCGCCGGTGTCGATGCGCGGCTGGGTCGGATCGCTGCCAAACCGTCCTTCCGCGAGCTGCCGCAACAGGCCGGGTTGCTCGGCCGGATTTTGGAAATTCCTGAAAACGTTCTCGACCAGGATCACGGCCGAATCGACGATGATACCGAAGTCGACGGCGCCGACCGAGAGCAGGTTGGCATCCTGCCCCATCAGCACCATGATGATGACGGCGAAGAACAGGGCGAACGGGATGTTGACGCCGACGATGATGGCGCTGCGCAAATTGCCGAGGAACATCCACTGAATCAGGAAAACCAGCGCGCAGCCGTAAATGAGATTATGCAGCACCGTGTTGGTGGTGACTGAAATCAGCGTCGACCGGTCGTAGTAGGGCACCAGCTTGACGCCCGGCGGCAGCGAGCCGTCGGTGTTCATCTTGTCGATTTCGGCCTTGATGCGAGGTATGACGTCGTTGGCGTGGTAGGTTCGGCCCATGACGACGATCGACAACGCGACGTCGTCATCGTGGTCTTTTCCGGCGATGCCCAGCCGCGGCACGTAACCGACCGAGACCTTGGCGACATCCTTGACCTGGACCGGGACGCCGTTGACCTGGGTCAGCACGACGTTCTCGATGTCGTTGACATGCCAGCCTTGCGTCAAATCGGCATCGCCGCCGCTGTCAAACAGGCCGATGCCGCGGATATTGACCGACTGCTGGCCGACCGTGATCTCGCGGCCGCCGACATTGATATTGGCGTTGCCCAGTGCGGTTATGATCTGCGGAATCGTGATGTTGTAGGCGTCGAGTTTGTTCAGATCGACGTCGACGTCGTATTGCTTGGTCGTGCCGCCCCATGAGTTCACCTGTACGACGCCCGGCACGGTGTACAAGCGCCGCGTGACGATCCAATCCTGCACCGTGCGCAGATTGGTAAGCCCGAAATGCGGAGGGCCGACCACTTGATAACGGAAAACTTCGCCAATCAGGCTGGATTGCTGAATCGACGGAACTTGGCTGCCGGGCAGGTTGACGTTTTGTGCCAGGGACAATGCCGCTTGCGTGTAGGCGAAGTAATAGTCGACACCGTACTTGAACGTGACGCGGACGAATGACAGGCCGTAGAACGACGTGGAGCGGATATTGTCCACGCCGGGCGTGACGTAGAGGCCGACTTCCATCGGGATGGTGTAATAGCGCTCCATCTCTTCGGCGGAGAGACCGGCGGCCTGGGCGGTGATTTCAAGAATGACCGGCGCCGGATCCGGATAGGCTTCGATATTGAGTTTGGTGAACGCGATCAGCCCGGTGCCAATGAAGACCAGGAGGCCAAGCAGGACGATAGCGCGCCGCGTGAGCCCAAACGCAAGAATGCCTTTCAGCACGGCTCACCTCGACATGCGTTGCCGTTACCGGGCACCGCGCCAACTCATTGACCGCCGGCCGTAGCCAGCATGTTGCTGAGAAAAATCGCCCCTGTCGTAGCGACCAATTCGCCGACCTGCACGCCTTCGACGATCTGCCGGTAACCGTCGCGTGCTTGAGCGATCCTCACCGTCCGCTGGGTGAAGCGACGGCGATCGGCGGTCACCCAGACCGTTTGCGTTCCGTCACCCAGCCTCACTACGCCGGCAAGCTGCACCGCCGGCGAGCGAACCGGCGTACCGACGCTGATGGTGAAATTGGCGAACATGCCCGAGCGCAATTCGTGCTGCGGGTCCTTGATGGTGGACCGCACCAGGACGCGGCGGGTGTTGGGGTCTACCGTCGAGCCGATGGTGTCGATCGTGCCGTCGAACACCTGGCCGGGAAAGGCGTCGATGCGGACCTGCACCTGCTGGCCGACGCGGAACGCCGGGCTGTCGGTTTCCACAACGTTCGCCAGCATCCACATGGTGTCGATGTTGGCGACGGTGAACGGCGCAGGTGGGTTGGCCGGCTGCACGTACAGGCCCGGCGCGGCGTTGCGCGCGGTGATCCGCCCGTCGATGGGACTCCGCACGATGAGTGACGGGTCGGCTACGCGCTCCTTGACGAATTTATCGATGTCGGCGTCGGTCTTGCCGAAAATGCGGACGGCGTCACGCGCCGCCCGCAGGTTGCCCTCCGCGGTCTGCTGGTCGGAGACCGCCTGCTCGAGATCGTGCTGCGAAACCGCGTGCGTCGTGTAAAGGTCGCGGTTGCGCGCCAGATTGCGGGTGGTCAAGTCCAGGACGCCCGCCGCCGCAATCAAGGTCGACTCCGCCTGCAACAGATCGGGGCTGTCGATGGTGAACAGCGTCTGGCCCTTCTTCACGTCGTCGCCGACCTCGGCGAACAGCGAAATGATGCGGCCCGGATAGGGCGTGAAAACCTGCACCGCCAGATCTTCGTTGAAATCGATGCTGCCGACCGCTTCCTTGTCGACGGGAAATTCCCGCGCCTCGACCGGCTCGACCTTGACGGCAGTGAGCTGGGCGTCGGTCAGATCGACACTGTCCGGATCGTGCCGCGCCGCGGCGGGTGCATTGCTCGGCGCCGCGTGCGCCGCCGTCGCGCCGATATCGGGTTGCGGTCGTTCGCCGGAGGGCCAGCTCCAATAGAGCAGGAGCGCGGCGACGAGCGTGCCAACTGCTCCCGCCGCTATCCGGCGCTGTTTCGTCCCAAGGGCCATCGCTCCGCTGCCGCAATGCTCTGAATCGCCGTTACAAGCCACCCAGTGGCGGGACGGTCTACTGTCATTAATCACAGGGAATCGGCCCGATGATTTCGGGCCTTAAGCGACTCAGCAGAGTTTATCACGGATCGCCGCCATGCCGGCGGCTCGCCGAGCCGGCGCGGAGCCGCTTTGGCGGGCAGCTGCCGCTATTTCGACCGGCAGCGCGCATTGCAGGGCTGCTGCGACTGTGACGAATCACAGTGCACGCGCCCCGCGGATTCATCCACAGTGTGGCGGGACAAGCACAGCCAACGTTGGTAAATTTGGAAATAATGTGCGGGGGTTTG
>JASHXZ010000141.1 GCA_030043285.1 Xanthobacteraceae bacterium
GCGAGTTCGGCGATGTGCTTTTCGACCGCTGCCTTGTCGCGCCCGGTCCAGCCGGCGATCACGAGCTGATCGATGCGGACGCTCGCGGCCGAAGCCCCGGCCTTGCCATGCAGAGTGAGTGAAAGCACACGCGCGGACACGACACCTCCGAAAGCGAAAACGTGCAACGTTAGGTGATGGGATTCGGAAGGTTCCGAAAAAGACTGCAGCGTCCGAACCCCCTCGCCCCAACCCTCTCCCCTGCGGGAAGAGGGAGTTGCCGTGCCAGCGCAGCCGCCATCAACTTAAAATCGTCCTGCTTGGCCGCCCGTTGCAATGGGTGGGAACGCATTGTACATGGAGTGAAAATTCGCGCAAACACGCGACAACAAGATCGCGACGGGCGCAAAGCCGAGCGCCGCGGGGTGCGACCTTTGCGTCGCCGAAAATTCCAGGAGCCCCGCCATGCACGAGATCACCGGACAAACTCATTGGCACGAGCCGTCGGGCTTCAAGCGCGCCGGCTTCGGCAAGTTCAATCGGCCGAAGACGCCGTACGACCTGTTCATGGAATCCGAGGATATCCCGATCTACCGGGATATCGGGGTGAGCAAGGTGCAGAACCTGCCGCTCAAGCCGTGGGCGCGCATGGGCGGCCGCGGCACCTACATCCAGCTGCACGGCACCGAAGGCAAATGGGGCTCTTACGTCGTCGAGGTGCCGGGCGCCGGCGCGCTCAATCCCGAAAAGCACATGTACGAGGAAGTGTATCTGGTGGTCGAGGGCCGCGGCTCGACTGAAGTGTGGCTCGACGGCGACAGCAAGCGGCACGTGTTCGAATGGCAGAAAGGCTCGCTGTTCTCGATCCCGGTCAACGCCATGCACCGCATCGTCAACGCGAGCTCGTCGCCGGCGCTGCTGCTGGGCGGCACCACCGCGCCGAACATTCTCAACCTCCTCAACAATACCGACGCGATCTTCAATTGCCCGTATCAGTTCCGCGACCGCTTTTCCGGCGCCGACGATTTCTACAAATACAAAGACGACATCGAGCCCGATCCGGTGCGCGGCTTGGCCATGCGGCGCACCAATTTCATTCCGGATATCGTCAACTGCGATTTACCGCTCGACAATCGCCGCTCGCCGGGCTGGCGCCGGGTCGAGCCGTTCATGACCGGCAATCAGTTCTATCTGTGGATCGGTCAGCACGAGAACGGCCATTATTCCAAGGCGCACGCCCACACTTCGGCGGCGGTGCTGATCTGCATCAAGGGCAAGGGCTACACCTATACGTGGCCGGAGCGGCTCGGCATCACGCCATGGAAAGAGGGTAAGACCGACGAGATCAAGCGGGTCGATTACGAGCCGGTCGGCATGGTGTCGGCGGCGCCCGGCGGCGCGCGCTGGTATCACCAGCATTTCGGCGCGTCGAAGGAGCCGTTCCGCCTGACCGCGTGGTTCGGGCCGCACAATCCCGGCCGCGAGCCGGGCCCGCCCGGCGAGAAGCACACCGACTACACCGCGATGGATATTCCCGAAGGCGGCACCGCGATCCCGTACTACATGGAGGATCCGTTCCTGCGCGCCGAATATGCCGAGCGCATGACGCGCGAGG
Source organism: Xanthobacteraceae bacterium (assembly GCA_030043285.1). Taxonomy (GTDB): domain Bacteria; phylum Pseudomonadota; class Alphaproteobacteria; order Rhizobiales; family Xanthobacteraceae; genus BOG-931. The sequence continues at coordinate 1,595 of JASHXZ010000141.1, forward strand.
GCGCCGAGAACCGCATGCGCGCCGAATATTACGAGCGCGATTACCGCGGGCTGTTGCCGAAGGAATGAGCCAACACCACGGGGCCGACATGAGCGCAGATAACGAGAACGAATTGGCAGAATTGCAGGCGCGCATGCGCACTCAAAGCGAAATCGCGGGTGCAGAGGGCGAAGCGTGGGTAAAGCGCCTCGAACCCGAGTTCGCTAAGCTGCCGAAATTGACTTACGTGGTCATTAATTGTCGTACCGGCGAATATGTGACCGGCGCGACCCTGCTCGAAGCGGCCGATGAATTCGAGCGCCGGTTCGCCAACGACAAGGGCTACGCGCACCAGGTCGGCGGCGGGTTTTATGTGGGTTGGGGGGGAGGTATTGTCTGAGATCATCGGCCATGTTGATTCACGCGATCGACCGATAGTATCGCTGACGTTACCCGGCCAAGACGATAATCTTCTTGTCATCGTAGATACCGGCTTCAACGGCCAACTGCTCATCCGCGACAGTGATGCCGCCCGCCTTAATTGCGGCAGCGCACGCGTCGAGCTGACGGTCGAAATGGCGGATCGACGCAGCCGCGTGCTTAAGCGTGCGCGCGGCTCTATTTTTTGGTTTGGCCGGCAACGAAATGTTGACGTGTGGCTGTCTGCCGATACGCACCGAGCGGCATTACCGGAGGAGCCGATTGGATTGCTCGGCACCAGCCTGTTAAGCCCACATCGCCTGACGATCGACTTCGCCACCCGCCGTGTCGTGATCGACGAGCACAATGGATAATGGAAATAGACGATGAACGACGAAGCCCAGGGCGGCCGGATTTTCTTCTCCTCGACCGGACGCACGTTCGGCGAGGAAGACGAGCTGTGCGTGCTCTCGGTCGGCGTCGACATCGGCTCGTCGACCTCGCATCTTGTTTTCTCGCGCATCGTGCTGGAGCGGCTCGACAGCCGCTACGTCGTCACCGAGCGCGAAAGCTTTTATCAGTCCGACATTCTGCTCACGCCGTATTCGGCCGCGGCCGAAGAGACCATCGATGCCGACGCGCTCGGCGCCTTCATCGCGCGCCAATATAAAGACGCGAAGGTCGATCCCGACGAGATCGATACCGGCGCGCTCATTCTGACCGGCGTCGCG
>JASHXZ010000274.1 GCA_030043285.1 Xanthobacteraceae bacterium
CGCAATGTCCGGCATTTTCAAGATCTGAGCATTCGCGTCATCGATCCGTGGTCCAAGGAATGACCACGACATGGCCGCGCCGATTTACTTCTCGTGGTCGATCACTTCTCCACCGCGCCGCCGCTCTCAGCCCAGTCCTTGAAGGCGCCGAGATTGTAGACGCGCTCGTAGCCCAAATCCTTGAGCGTCTTGCCGGCGAGCGCCGAGCGGCCACCCGAGGCGCAATAGACCAGCACGGTCTTGTCCGTGGCGAAATTCTTGTCGTGATACGGCGATTGCGGATCGGCGCGGAATTCCAGCATGCCGCGCGAGACATGCACGGCGCCTGCGACCTTGCCGCTGGTTTGCACTTCGGGCGTATCGCGCACGTCGACGACCAGCGTGTCGCCCTTGGCCATCATGTCGCGCGCCTGCGCCGCCGTAACCCGCGGCACCGCCGCATTGGCGGCTTCCAGCATTTCTTTCACGCTTGTGGCCATGATCGTATCCTCTCGGCATGCCGCCTCAAGCTCTGCGATGGGCGGGTCGCCGAAGCCAAGCGTACGCCCTTTCATGCACGCCGGAAACGGCTGGGCGCGCGCTGCCAGCGGTCAATCGCTCGATAAAATCACATTCTGCACAATCGGATAAATCTGGTTTTCCCAGCGTTTGCCGGAAAACACCCCGTAATGGCCGACGCCGGCCTGCATGTGATGACGCTTGAGATATGGCCGCAGCTTGCTGCAGAGGTCATGCGCGGCCACGGTCTGGCCGACCGAGCAAATGTCGTCGCGCTCGCCTTCGACAGTGAGCAACATGGTGCGGCGGATCGCAGTCGGCTCGACGACGTGGCCGTGCCAGGTGAACTTGCCGAGCGGCAGCGCGTGCTCCTGGAAGATGAGCCGCACCGTTTCCAGGTAGAATTCCGCGGTGAGATCCAGCACGGCGAAATATTCGTCGTAGAACGCCTTGGTGATCGCGGCCTTCTCCAGCTCGCCGTTGGCGAGATTGTCGTACAGGTCGCGGTGCGCCTTCAGATGCCGCTCGATGTTCATGCTCATGAAGGCGGCGAGCTGGACGAAGCCCGGATAGACGCGGCGGAAGGCGCCGGGATAGCGCAACGGCACGGACGCGGTGAGCGTCCGTTCGAACCATTCGATCGAGCGCTTTTTGGCGAGTTCGTTGACCTTGCTCGGATTGATGCGGGTATCGATCGGCCCCGCCATCAGCGTCATCGAGCGCGGTTGCGCCGGGTTCTGCGCCTGCGCCATCACGGCGGCGGCGGCGAGCATGGCAACGCAGGGCTGGCAGACCGCGACCACATGAGCGCCGGGACCGATCACCTCCAGGAATTTGATCAGGTGATCGATATATTCGTCGCTGCCGAAGCGGCCTGCGGTCAACGGCACGTCGCGCGCATTGTGCCAGTCGGTGATGAAGACGTCGTGCTCGGGGAGCATGGTCTGCACGGTGGCGCGCAACAGCGTGGCGAAATGGCCGGACAGCGGCGCCACCAGGAGCACGCGCGGCTGCGCGGTGGCGATGTCCTTCTTGAAATGCAAAAGCGTGCCGAACGGTGTCGCGTGCGCCGCCTCCTCCTGCACCTCGACCTCGCGGTTGCCGACATTGACCGACGTAATGCCGAAGGGCGGACGCGTGTGGCTGAGACCGGCGCGCGCAATCAGCTCGTAGGCGGCGGTCAGATTGCGGATGACGGCGTTGTCGGCGAAATACGGCTGGCCGCCGGCGGCCATCGCCATGCTCGCCCATGCCCGCACGGGCACCATGATATCGACGTGAGCCTGATAGGCGAGGTAAAGCATCCGCAGCCCAAGTTGCAGTCCAACTGCGCCGCGGGGTCCGCGCCCGGCTCAATGCGACCCCTCGTGCGTCAAGTTAGTGCATTTCTTGTTGCGCTGCGACAAAAATATCCACATGCTGAACATCGGTCCCCGTGGAAACGTTGAGCGCCGGGCTCTCTCCACCAGGCACGTCAGCGGCTCATCCGCCTGCGCAGCGGTCGCGCGTAACCCATTGGCGGCAGATCGATTACCCGGAGGGCTCGACATGGCACTGGACATGGCAAAAGCCACACTCACGATCGCCAGCAAGAATTACGGCTCATGGTCGCTGCGCGGCTGGTTGCTGTGCAAAATGGCCAAGCTCGATTTCGCCGAAGAACACGTCACCACCGACGATCCGTCGATCCGCGCCGAATTGCTGCTGCTGTCGCCGTCATTCCTGGTGCCCTGCCTGCACCACGATGGACTGAAGATTTGGGACACGTTGGCGATCGCCGAGTATCTGCACGAGATCAACCCGGACGCCGGCCTGTTGCCGGCGGACCGCGAACAGCGCGCCCAGTGCCGGGCCATTTGCGGCGAGATGCATTCCGGCTTTGTCCACCTGCGCTCGGCGCTGCCGATGAATCTCAAGGCGCATTTTCCCGGCTTCAAGTCCTGGGCCGGCGCGCGCGGCGACATCGAGCGCGTCACCGCCATCTGGCGCGAGTGCCTTGGCCAATACGGCGGTCCTTATCTGTTCGGCAAAAAGCCCTGCGCTGCCGACGCCATGTACGCGCCGGTCTGCACCCGCTTTCGCACCTATGACGTGACGCTCGATCCGACCTGTTCCAGCTATTGCCGCTCCATCATGGCGCTCCCCGACATGCGGGAATGGATCGAGGCGGCGAAGCTCGAGCCCGACGAGCTGGAGGAGCTTGACGTCGAGTTTTGAGGGTTCGCCGCGCCAGGTTGGTTGCAGGCGCTCGGCGCGGCGGCGCGCTAATCCCACTTCATCCGGCCCGAATAGGCCCAGTCGATGAGCCGGCCGTCGCGGCTTCCCAGCGTGGCGATCTCGCGCATCTCGGCGTCGCTCAAAGTGAAATCGAAGAGCGCTGCGTTCTCGCTCAATCGCTCGAGCTTGCTGGTGCGGGGAATGACCACAATGTCCTGCTGCACCAGAAAGCGCAGGCAGATTTGCGCAGGCGTCTTGCCGTGCGCCGCGCCGACGCGCGCGAGCACCGGGTCACGGCGCATGTCGCCGCGCGCCAGCGGACTATAGGCAACCACCGCCATGCCCTGCTTGCGGCAGCCGGCGATCAGCTTCCACTGGTCGAGAAAGACGTGGCACTCGACCTGATCGCAGACCAGCGGTTCGCTCGCCGCTGCCCGCGCGTCGTCGATCAGCGCCAAGGTGAAGTTCGACACGCCGATATGGCGCGCGAGCCCGTCGCGCTTGACCTTGCACAGCGCGCCGATGGTTTCGGCCAGCGGCACCCGCGAATTGGGCCAGTGCAACAGCAACAGGTCGACCTCGCTCAGGCGAAGCCGCACCAGACAATCGCGGGCGGCGCGTTCGAGCTCGCGCGGCGTGTAATGATCCGGCCAGATTTTCGTGGTGACAAAAACCTCGCCGCGTTTGACGCCCGACGCGCGCAAGCCGTCGCCGACCTCGCGCTCGTTGCCGTACATCTCGGCGGTGTCGATGTGACGATAGCCGAGCCGGAGCGCTTGCTCGACGATGCGCGCGCAGGTGCGGCCGCGCAGCTCCCAGGTGCCGAGCCCGACCAGCGGGATCTTGGCCCCGTTGGCTTCGACGCTCGGGATGGGTCCGATCGCGCTCACGTGGGCCTCATCCTCACGTGTCCCATTGCGGCGCCTGCGGCGGACTGACGATCCGCGATCCAGGCCGCTTGAGTTTGTCGATGTCCGCCATCTCGGCGGCGCTCAACGTAAAATCGAGACTGCCGAGATTTTCGGCAAGCCGCTCGCGCTTCGAGGTGCGCGGAATAGGAACGATGGCCTGCTGCTCGAGCCAGCGCAGCGCCACCTGCGCCGGCGATTTGCCGTGCGCCTGAGCAATGCGCTGCAACGTCTCGTCGGCCGGCACCTTGCCGCGCGCCAGCGGACAATAGGCCACCACCGCCATGCCGTGCCGGCGCGCCGCGGCGATCACCTTGGTCTGATCGAGATAGGGATGCACCTCGATCTGCAGCGCCGCGAGCGGCTCGGTGGCAAGCTTCGTCGCCTCCTCGAGCATCGCGACGTTGAAATTGGCGACGCCGATATGCTTGGCGAGGCCAGTGCGCTTGACCTTGCACAGCACGCCGATCGACTCGGCGAGCAGAATTTGCGCGTTCGGCCAGTGAATGAGCAACAGGTCGACGAACGGCAGCTCAAGGCGCTGCAAACTTTCGTCGACTGAGCGCTCAAGATCGCCGGCGGCAAGCCGGTTGAACCAGACTTTGGTGGTGACAAACACGTCCTCGCGCCGCAGGCCGGAGCGCCGCAAGCCCTCGCCGACCTCGCGCTCGTTGCCGTAATTCTGCGCGGTGTCGAGATGCCGATAGCCGAGCCGCAGCGCGGCGTCGACCATATCGACGCACAGCGCCTCCTTCAGCGTCATGGTGCCGAAGCCGACAATGGGAATGCGCGCGCCGTAAGCCTCAATCACGTCCATGCAATGCTCCTGAAATATATCGCCGCCATCGTCCAACGCCGACCGGCCTAAGATCGGTCATCGCGGTCACAATTTCCAGTGGCGTGAAACGCTGTCGGCTGGACTCCTTCATTCGTCATTGCCGGGCTTGACCCGTCAATCCGCGCTGCGTTGAGGCCACATGGATGCGCGGGTCAAGCCCGCGCATGACGAGTTAAGCGAAATCTGCCTTACCGCCGCTTGCCGGCGAGCACCGCGAAGGCGGCGTCGGGCGCTTCCTCGATGACCTTGAGCAGCGCACGCGCCGGGCCGCGCGGCGAGCGCTTGCCCTGCTCCCAATTGCGCACGGTTTCGACCGGCACGCCGATCCGCGCCGCGAACGCCGACTGCGTCAGCCCGGTGCGGCCGCGCACCGTGCGGGCGTAGCTCGCATCCGCGACTTTCGCGTCAGCGGATCGCGCCGCGTTATGCGCAGCGGTGACGATGGCGCGCGGATCGGGCGAGATCACGCGTTCGCCGCCGTCGGCCAGCACTTCGACCAATCGTCCGTCCGCCTTCAATCGCACGCGCAGCATG
>JASHXZ010000275.1 GCA_030043285.1 Xanthobacteraceae bacterium
GAGGCGCAGCTCGAGGCGCGCGTACTGATGATGTCGACCAACAACATCCTGCATCCGGCCAACGGCTCGCCGATCATCGTGCCGTCGCAGGACATCGTGCTCGGCCTTTATTACCTGTCGATCATGGTCGACAACGGGCCGGGCCAGTACCGGGTCGAGCTCTATACGCCGGAGCAGCTCAAGCGCGATCCGAAGAAGTACAACATCGTGCAGGGCTACTTCCGCAACGTCAGCGAGGTCGAGCACGCGCTGGCCGGGAAGACCGTCGGCCTGCACAGCAAGATCAAATATTCCTGGCAAGGCGTCGGCGAGGACGGCAAGACCTTCCGCAAGGACTATGAGACGACGCCTGGCCGGGCGCTGCTCGGCGAGGTGCTGCCGAAGCATTCGAAGATTTCGTTCGACCTCGTCAACAAGCTGATGACGAAGCGCGAAATCTCCTCGATGATCGACACCGTGTACCGGCACTGCGGTCAGAAGGAGACTGTGATCTTCTGCGACCGCGTGATGGCGCTCGGCTTCCACCACGCGTTCAAGGCCGGCATCTCGTTCGGCAAGGACGACATGGTGGTGCCGCACTCCAAGAAGAAGATCGTCGAAGACACGCGCGAACAGGTCAAAGAGTTCGAGCAGCAATACAACGACGGCGTCATCACCCAGGGCGAGAAGTACAACAAGGTGGTCGATGCCTGGTCGAAGTGCACCAAGCGGATCGCCGACGAGATGATGAAGGAGATCTCGGCGACGCGACCGGCAACCGAAAAGGGCGCCGAGGCCCAGGTCAACTCGATCTACATGATGGCGCATTCCGGCGCCCGTGGTTCGAGCGAGCAGATGCGTCAGCTCGCCGGCATGCGCGGCTTGATGGCGAAGCCCTCGGGCGAGATCATCGAGAGCCCGATCATCTCCAACTTCAAGGAGGGGCTCTCGGTGCTCGAGTACTTCAACTCGACGCACGGCGCCCGCAAGGGCCTCGCCGACACCGCGCTCAAGACCGCGAACTCCGGCTACCTGACCCGCCGCCTGGTCGATGTGGCGCAGGACTGCATCATCACGGTGGAGGATTGCGGCACCACGCGCGGCATCAAGGTGCGCGCCATCATCGATGCCGGCCACGAAGTCGCGTCGCTGGCCAGCCGCATCCTGGGCCGCACCACGGCCGAGGACATCCGCCATCCGTCGAGCACCGACATCGTGGTGCCGAACGGCACGTTGCTCGGCGAACAGGAACTGGAGCTTCTGAAGACCGCTGGCGTGCAGGAGGTGCGCATCCGCTCCGTGCTCACCTGTGACACGACGAATGGCGTCTGCGCCAAGTGCTACGGGCGGGATCTGGCCCGCGGCACGCCCGTCAATATGGGTGAGGCGGTCGGCGTCATCGCCGCGCAGTCGATCGGCGAGCCGGGCACGCAGCTCACCATGCGCACGTTCCACATCGGCGGCGCCGCGCAGCTCTCGGAGCAGTCATTCGTCGAGTCGAACTTCGAAGGCACCGTCAAGATCAAGAACAAGAACGTCGTGCGCAATTCCGACGGCGGCGACATCGTAATGAGCCGCAACCTCGTCGTTGCGGTGCTCGATCCCGATGGCACCGAGCGCGCCACGCATCGTATCCCTTATGGCGCCAGGCTACGGGTTGCCGACGATGCACACATCGCGCGCGGTCAGCGTATCGCCGAGTGGGATCCGTACACCCGGCCGATCATGACCGAAGTCGAGGGTATCATCGGCTTCGAGGACTTGATCGAGGGCCAGTCGATGTCGGAGACGCTCGACGAGACCACCGGCATCGCCAAGCGCTCGGTGATCGATTGGCGCACCGGCACGGGCCGCAATCAGCAGGATTTGCGGCCGGCGCTGGTCATCAAGGCCAAGGACGGCAAGCTGCTCAAGCTCGCCCGCGGCGGCGACGCCCGTTACGTGCTGGCGGTGGACGCGGTCATCTCGGTCGATCCCGATGCGCACGTGAAGGCCGGCGACGTCATCGCCCGCATTCCGACCGAGAGCGCCAAGACGCGCGACATCACGGGCGGTCTGCCGCGCGTCGCCGAGTTGTTCGAGGCGCGCCGGCCGAAGGAATCGGCGGTCATCGCCGAAATCTCCGGCACCGTGCGCTTCGGCCGCGACTACAAGAACAAGCGCCGCATCACCATCGAGCCGGCCAGCAAGGATGAGGAACCGAAGGAGTATCTCGTTCCCAAGGGCAAGCACATCCACCTGCAGGACGGCGACATCATCGAGAAGGGCGACTTCATCGTCGAAGGCAACCCGGCGCCGCACGACATCCTGGCGATCAAGGGCGTCGAGGAGCTGGCCGGCTACCTGGTCAACGAAATCCAGGACGTCTACCGGCTGCAGGGCGTCGCCATCAACGACAAGCACATCGAAGTGATCGTGCGCCAGATGCTGCAGAAGGTCGAGATCGACGATGCCGGCGAGACCGACATGATCCAGGGCGATCAGGTCGACAAGATCGAGATGGACGAGGTCAACGCCCGGGCAGCGGAAGAAGGCAAGAAGCCCGCGACGGGGCACCCGGTGCTGCTCGGCATCACCAAGGCCTCGTTGCAGACCCGCTCGTTCATCTCGGCCGCGTCGTTCCAGGAGACCACGCGCGTGCTCACCGAGGCCGCCGTCAACGGCAAGGTCGATACGCTCGAAGGCCTCAAGGAGAACGTCATCGTCGGCCGGCTCATTCCGGCCGGCACTGGCGCACAGATGAACCGCATCCGCGAGATCGCCATGAAGCG
>JASHXZ010000276.1 GCA_030043285.1 Xanthobacteraceae bacterium
TCGACGGTCCGATTAGTTTGCGCAAATGTATTCTCCATTATTTTTTCTATTGTTTATCAAACTATCCCCTGCCGCCGATGTTCACCCCGCATCAGCTTCTTGTGATCGCGGCCGCGGGGCCGCCCGTCAGTTTCCGGTCGAGTGGTGAAGGGGTCGCAACATGTCCGCCGACCATATGCGGCTGCAACGGCCCGCGCGCCCAGACGGCGGGATGAGCGTCGACGGGCAAAACATCATCGTGTTCCAGGGCGAGATGGGGGCGAATTCTCACGTCGCTTGCCAGCAGGCCTATCCTGACCATCGCCCCGCGCCCTGTCCGAGCTTCGAGGACGCCTTCGCGGCCGTCGCCTCCGGCGCGGCCGACCTCGCCATGATTCCGATCGAGAACTCAGTCGCCGGCCGCGTCCCTGACATTCACCGTTTGATGCCGAGCTCGGGACTGAACATCGTCGACGAATGGTTCCTGCCGGTGCGCCATCAGCTCATGGCGCCAAAGGGCGCCAACCTCGGCGGCATCAAGTCGGTCGAGAGCCATGGAATGGCGCTCGGCCAATGCCGTAAGATCATCCGCCGACTCGGCGTGAAGCCGATCGTCGCGGCCGACACCGCCGGCTCGGCGCGCGAGGTCGCGCAACGTGGCGACATGACGCGCGCCGCCATTGCGCCCCGGCTCGCCGCCGAGATCTACGGTCTCGATATCCTCGCCGAAGACGTCGAAGACGAGCCGCACAATACGACGCGGTTCGTCGTGCTGGCGCATCGGGATGGCTGGGCCAAGTGGAGCGACGATCCGGTCATCACCACGCTCGTATTCCGCGTGCGCAACGTCCCGGCGGCGCTTTACAAGGCGCTCGGCGGGTTTGTCAGCAACGGCGTCAACATGACCAAGATCGAAAGTTACATGCTCGAGGGCGATTTTTTTGCCACGCAATTCTATGCCGACATCGAAGGGCACCCGGACGACCGCCGCGTAAGATTGGCCCTCGAGGAACTGGCGTTCTTCTCCAAAGAGCTGAAGGTGCTCGGCGTTTATCCGGCGCATCCGTTCCGCAGCGCGCGGCAAACGGATCGACCTTTGGAACCCGCGCTGCCGAACGCAAATATCTTCGAATTGATTTTCAGCCATTCCCGGCACGACCGCGCGCCCGCGGCGCGCGGCGGACTGCGCGGACAAACAGTCGACGGTGAAGTTACGGCCGTCGATTCGGGTCCGATGGGCGACCCAAGGCATTCCGGCGAATAGCAATTGGGAATTTTGCCAAAGCTTTGCCGGTGATTTCCAGCTGCGTGAGGAACAATGGTGTCGAAGCCTGTTTTGATCTGGATGCGCTGCGAAACCCGAGCAAACGAATATCGTGCTCCTATCTCGCCGACCGATGCGCTTTATCTGCGGCAATCCGGTCTTGACGTGACGATTGAGCGTTCACCGCAGCGCAGCTTCCCCATCGAGGATTACGCCGACGCGGTCTGTACCATCGTTGACAGCGGCAGTTGGGTGCACGCGCCGGATGAAGCCTTCATTATTGGTCTTAAGGAATTGCCAGATCAGCCGGGGTCGCTGCGCCAGCGGCATATATTCTTCGGCCATGCGTACAAGAGGCAGAAAGGTGCAGAGCAACTGCTGGCGCGGTTTGCGCGAGGTGGTGGCACGCTGCTTGATCTCGAATATCTGACGGACGCGGAACATCGCCGCCTCACCAGCTTCGGAGGTTGGGCCGGCTACACGGGCGCCGCGCTCGCGCTACTGCACTGGAGCGGACGCCTGGTGGCTCCGCTTCGGCCGACCTCGCGAGACGCCGTCGACCGGGCCCTTGCGGCGCAGCCAACGAGACCCCCGCCGAGAGTGCTGGTTATCGGCGCCCTCGGACGCTGCGGTCGGGGAGCGTGCGAGGCTCTCGCCGCGGCGGGCATCAGGCCGACCCGGTGGGACGTCGAGGAAACCAGGACCGTCGACCGGGAAACTGTGCTCGACCACGACGTCGTGATCAATGCCATCTCCGCGGCCAAGAAGCCGGTCCCGTTTCTGACAAGTCTGGATATTGGTCGCCCCGCGCGGCGGACCACAATCATTGCCGATATCACGTGCGATGTCGGCTCGGAATGCAATGCAATGCCTATCTATGACGCGCCGACCGACTGGCAACGGCCGACGCGCCGCCTATGTGACGGTCCGCCGCCGTTGGATCTTCTCGCAATCGACAATCTGCCCTCGCTATTGCCGCTGGAAAGCAGCATCGATTTCTCCGCTCATCTGACGCCGTTGCTTCTGGGGCTCGGCGAGTTCGACGCACCTTGGAGAAGGTGCGAGCAGATTTTCGGCGACGTATGCCATTCGCTGTTTCGGTACCAGGAGGCTTGACGTGACGCTTTGCGCGCAGCGGACTGGAACTGTGCATTGGGTCGGCGCGGGACTCTCCAACGGAAGTGGGTTGACAAAGATCGCCGCTTGCGCCGATCGGTTGCTGCTGTGGAACAGAAATCTTGCCCGGGCGCAGGAATTAGCCAGCAGACTCGGCCTGGTTGCGGAATTACAGCCGTTCACGGCCTCCGCGCTACGCCGGGCGATATCACCTGGCGATGTTGTCGTCTCGATGCTTCCGGCGTCCGAGCATCCCCCGCTGCTCCAGGCTGCGATCGAGTGCGGCGCGCACTTTGCCTGCTCGAGCTATGTCAGCGACGGAATTGCTGCGTCGGCAACGGCTGCCACCGCCGCCGGCCTCGTGGTCCTTACCGAGTGCGGTCTGGATCCGGGATTAGACCATCTGCTCGCGCACGAGCTGATTGGGCGCGCACGCGCTGCAATCGATTGGCGTGATGTGTGCGTGAGCTTCCGATCATACTGCGGTGGCATACCCGCCGCGCCAAACGATTTCCGTTACCGCTTCAGCTGGGCGCCGCTCGGCGTGTTGCTGGCGCTGCGAAGTCCGGCCCGTTTCATCGAAGATTTCGCTGAGCGCGTGGTGGCAAGGCCCTGGGAGGAGATAAAGCCTTATACGCTGGATGGGGAGACATTCGAGGTCTATGCCAACCGCGACAGTATTCCCTTCATCCGGCAATACGATATCCCGCAAGCGTGGCGCTTGCGCGACTTCGTCCGCGGCACGCTCCGCTTGACGGGATGGCGCGCCGCGTGGCGCGAGATCTTTGCCGCTATTGCGAGCTATAGCGATGACCAACTCGTCACCCTCTCGGACGAGCTCGCCAGCCGTTACGCCACGACGGCGGAAGATCGTGATCGCGTTGTCCTGTCAGTCGAGCTCCACGCCATGAAAGACAACCGGATTGCGTGGACCGGCACCGCGAAGGTCGATGCCTTCGGTGACGGGCGCGAAAGTGCGATGGCCCGGTATGTGTCGCTGCCGCTTGCCTGCGGAGTGGCTGAGATCCTGGATGGACGGATAATGCCCGGCTTGCACCGCGCCACCGGCGAGCCTGCAGCGTTACGGCGCTGGCTCGATCGGCTTCAATCGTGGGGCCTCGGGTTCACGGTCGATGGGAGAGTCGCCCGGCAGCGCCTCAGGCCGATTGCGCCCGGCGTTGCTATCTGATCTGATAGTTATAGGGTGATGCTGTCCGGCAGTCGGCGTTCAGCAATTTGCCGACCTAAGCCGGCGCGGTCCACTCGCGTCAGCCGAAAGCCGAAAGAGATAATGCGCCAGGGTTGGTCGATGGATCATGGCATCAAGTTCGAACTCTAATAAATAGTGTTCCCAAAGCTAGCGCCAGCAATAGGGCTGCGGTCGCAATGCCAAAAGACGCCTGAACGCCTGAAACGGCAAAATTCGCCACGCTATTCATGACCGATCCAAACGTAGCTACGCCGATTGCTCCCCCAAGTTGACGTGCCGTATTAAATATGCCGGAGCGTATCCCCGCTTCGTTACTCTTTGATTCAGCCAGCATAATTGAAATCAACGGCGGCAAAGCAAGCGATATTCCTCCCCCTGCAAAGCCCAACAATAACTCAACTCGATAGAATGGCCAATGCAAAAGGAGCTCGAACAAAAGAAAATACGCTACAACAGATACAACAATTCCGCACAATGCAACGATCCTGGCGCCAAATGCGACAGTCAATTTTCCGGAGATAATATTTATTAAAAAGGCAAATGCCGTCATGGGCAATAATGCCAAGCCGGTTTCCAGCGCATTGAAATTCCACACCGATTGAAAGAATATGCTCAAGACGAATATTGACCCATATGCGGCAAAATTAAGTAACAGTGCCGTGCCGCATAACGCACCCAGTGAATTAGCTCGAAATAACAAAAAATCGATCATCGGATCCGTCTTTTGAAGCTCGGCAAAAATAAACATTGCACCGCATAATATGAATACGCCAAACCAGGATAATGACACAAAAGAGGTCGGATATATACCTCCCGCACTGGTCAAAGCGAAGAGCAGCCCTATCAAACTCAGGACCGCTAGTATTTGTCCGAGAACGTCGACTTTTCGCCCCGAGCGACGATAATTTTCTGCCTTGGCCCCCCAAATGGCGACTGTAGATAGCAGGCAGATCGGCAAATTTATAAAGAAGATGCTTCTCCAGCCGACGAAATATATGAGCAGTCCTCCGACCAATGGGCCTGCGGCCAAAGATATGCCACCGGCTGCTGCCCAGATACTGGCCGCATAGGTGCGGGACTTATCCTCTGTAAAGGTTTCATGCAATAAAGCCAGCGAAGCAGGTATACATAGTGCTGCGCCAATGCCTTGAGCGGCGCGGCAGATGATCAGCATAGATACGCTGAAGGACACGCCGCATAAAACAGAGGCTATGGCGAATAGCCACGTACCGAGTAGAAATACCGACCTCGCCCCATATTGATCGCTTAATGCGCCGCCGGAGAGAAGACAACCAGCCAATGCCAAGGTGTACGAATTTACTATCCACTGCAAATAAGAAATATTCGAGTGAAACGTCAGTTTGATTCCCTCGAGGGCGACGTTTACAACAGTGACGTCCACTGAAATGACTACATAGGCGAGGCAACTCGCCGTCAAAGTGTACAATTTCTCGCGCGAGAACCTACCTACGTCGAACATCGGTTAAGGCCTCCTGCAAATCGAGTCCAACGTCGTTGAGCGAGCGATCCCTCCCGTTGCGCTCAATCGAAAGAACGGATTATTGCGATCGCTTTAGCCGCTCGACGTTCGGCGTCGTTCGATCCGTGCCGTGCCCATCATCGCTCACTTCGTGCCGGCTGATAGATTAGACAGCGTTGTGAAGCCAACCCAGCCACAGTAGACGCGATGGTGAGTGATGAGACCACCAGACACGTCCATGACCTCTACCAAGTCGATTTGGTTGCCTTCCGGTGTGGCGCGGGGATATTCCCAGGTCAGTTGGCGGCCGTTGGCGAAGAAGTGTCCCGTCCTGTACCACCGGCCAAGGGGGTTCGACGGGACGCGCGCGACGGCGCTGAAAAAGTTGCGAATGGCCGTCTTGCCCTCGAGGATTCCGGAGCCCAGTTCCGGCTGAACAGCGCAAACGAGCGGGCTTTCGAGAATTGCGTCCTCGGCATAGAGTTCCAGCAATCCCCGGATATCACGGCGCACAACGGCGTCGTGCCACTGCTCATAGATATGACGGATAGCGGCTTCGGTGTCGGCGTTCATAATCGACTCCCTGTGCGGCGATCGGAGGTCGGCTCCCTCTGCAGCAATAGGGACGAGCGTAGCACGAGGACAAATCACATTTGCACATGCTTGTTCCAATGTGAGCAAGGCCGTCAGTGTCAAGGTGAAGCTTAGCTGAAGGCTGCGTACAACAGGCCTTCGGATCGATTAATCCTTATTGTGCCGTCAGGGCACAGCGCCAGTGTGAGAAATCCGACTTAGCGGTGCGCGGTCCTTCAAGTGCTACAATGGCCTGCGCGCTGTCAAGCGTCTCGCATTTATCCAGATAGGCGATGATACGCTTAGCCGGGCAGGGGTGGCGACACGCCTTGGCGTCGATACCTGCGCCCCACGCCACTTGGCAAATTACGTGCCAGACGTCGACACCGCTCGTCGATGGCTGCGCCGATCACCAAATCCCATGTCGCGTCTATATCGCGAAATATATTTTGCTGTGTAGATCGGATCGGCGATTTCACGAGTCCCAGCACACCCGAATTCTATGTTGCCGAATATATTTTTATTTGTAGATCGGATCGGTCGATCTTAATCGCTGCGGCGGCGTTGGCAAGCGGCAATCCCAATCGTCATGGCAGTGGTCGAAATCACAATGCGCGGGCTCCCCTCCACTGCTCGAGCGCCACGAGAAAGAAAGCGGGGCATTTGGGACTCGTAGCGTGCATTACGTATTCACCTCAATGACCGATGAACAAGATCGAGTTCCTGCTTGCTCCTTTCTCGGGGCACTCAGTCGAGCGGCAAGGACGAAAAGGTAAGGAGGAGGCACATGACTTCCGCAGCCCTTAAGCGAGTTTCGCTATTCGACACTACGCTCAGAGACGGTGAGCAGGCGCCGGGGAATGCGATGTCGCCGAGGCAAAAACTGGACATCGCATTAGGCATCGAAGCGCTCGGCGTGGACGTGATTGAATCCGGCTTTCCCAGTTCCTCAAAGATGGACTTTGAGGCGGCTCGACTGATTGCAAAGGCGCTTAAGACCGCGCGAGTTGCAACACTGAGTCGGGCCGTCCGCGAAGACGTCGAGATTGCCGTCGAGGCTGCCGGACGAACGCGTCATGTTTTGCAGATTATAGCCACCGGCAGCGAGATTCACTTGCGTCACAAGCGGGGTATCTCGCGCGACCAAGCGGAGCAGGAAGTCGTCGACGCGGTTACTCATGCGAAGTCGCTGGGTGTCGAGTATGTCACCGTTGGAGCTGAAGATGCCTCCAGAGGATCGGATGATCTTCTGAAGTCC
>JASHXZ010000277.1 GCA_030043285.1 Xanthobacteraceae bacterium
ATTGCGATCGGCGCGGTGGCCGCCGCCTACGGCAGCCGCAACGGCGTGATCGGCGGCCCGTACATCGCGCGGGTCACCATCTCTGGGCTTATCCGCGACGACGACGAGCGGGTGCGCCAGCTCGACCGGCTCGCCGATTCGTCCTTGGCGCGCGCGGTGATCCTGCACGTCGATTCGCCGGGCGGCACCACCGCCGGGTCCGAGCAATTGTTCGATGCGTTGGGACGCGTGCGCGCCAAAAAGCCGGTCGTCACCGTGGTCGACAGCCTGGCGGCTTCCGGCGCCTACATCGCCGCGCTGGCCGGCGATCATATCGTCGCCAAGCAGACCTCGCTGGTCGGCTCGGTCGGCGTGCTGTTCGAGTTTCCGAACTTCGCCGAACTGTTGGACAAGCTCGGCGTCAAGGTCGAGTCGATCAAGTCAACGCCGCTCAAGGCGGCGCCGAACGGCTTTGAGCCGACCAGCCCGGAGGCGCGCGCCGCCATCCAGTCGATCATCATGGATTCCTACGCCTGGTTTAAGGGTTTGGTGCAGGATCGCCGCCATCTCACCGACCAGGAGCTGGCCGCGGTCGATGACGGCCGCGTATTCACCGGGCACCAGGGCCTGGGGCTCAAGCTCATCGACCAACTCGGCGACGAGCGCACGGCGCGCGATTGGCTCGCCAAGGAAAAGAACATCAGCGCCAGCCTGCCGGTGCGCGATTATCATCTGCACAGCCGGCTCGACGACCTGCCGTTCCTGCATGCGGCGGCGATCGCTTTGCTCAATGCGGCGGGCTTCGATACGCTGGCGCGGCGGCTCGAAACCTTCGCCGGGGTCGGCGCGCTCGACCGCCTCAATCTTGACGGTCTGCTGGCGCTTTGGCAACCTTCCAGCACGAACTGAGCGTGACGGCCCGGCAACAACGTTCACGGGGCGACATCATGATCAAATCAGAGCTGGTTGCGAAGATAGCCGAAACGAACCCGCACCTTTATCAGCGCGACGTCGAGAACATCGTCAACGCCATTTTGGGCGAGATCATCGCCGCGATGGCGCGGGGCGACCGCGTCGAGCTGCGCGGCTTCGGCGCGTTCTCGGTCAAGCAGCGGCCGGCCCGCACCGGCCGCAATCCGCGCACCGGTGCGCACGTCGAGGTCGATCAGAAATACGTGCCGTTCTTCAAGACCGGCAAGGAAATGCGCGAGCGGCTCAACCGCGACGAAGCGGCGCCCTGATCTTTTTTCCGCCCCCGCGATAGCGGGGGAGGGGGACATAGGCGACCTTCGCCGCCGTCCTTCAAGGGACGCCGACGCGAAGCGTCGGCTATGGCGAAGCGCGGTGGTGGGGGCGTCGGCCGAGAGGAAAACAAAGCCGTTGCCGGTTGAACTCTGATCTTTGTGTTGTCTACCTCGCCGCTGATCGCGTCATCGACTCAGAGGCCCCTTCCACCATCTTGCTGCGCAAGATGGTCCCCCGCCCCCGCTTTCGCGGGGAAGGATGAAGACGACGGAGGCTATGCAATTGCGCAGGATCGTTGCGGTGCTCGTCCTGGTGCCGCTCGCCATCATCATCATCGCGTTTGCGGTGGCGAACCGGCAGGGAGTGACGGTTTCGTTCGACCCGTTCGGCGGCGCCGCGCCGGCCGCATCGCTCACGCTGCCGCTGTTCGCGCTCCTCATCCTGGTCCTCATCATCGGCGTCGTGATCGGCGGCACGGCGGCGTGGCTGCGGCAGGGCCGCTGGCGGCGCACCGCGCGCCGGCTCGACCGCGAGGCCAAGGACTTGATCGCGCGCCTCGAAGCGCACGAACGCGCCGCCGCCGAACCCAGCATTGTTCCGCGCCAGCAGGAGCCGCCGCCGCGGCTCAAGCTGCAGCCGCCGGCCAGATAGAGCTCAACCAGCTTCTTGCAAGACAACGTCCGCAAAGAGATATAGAAGGGCGCCATTCATAAGAGACGCTGTCGAGTGAGCTGATAGCATGTCACTGATAGTGAAGATTTGCGGTCTTTCAACCGCTGGTGCCCTTGATGCCGCACTCGAAGAGGGCGCGGACATGGTGGGTTTTGTTTTTTTCCCGCCGTCACCACGCAACGTGACCCTCGATACGGCGCGTGCGTTAGCTGCGCGCGTTCAGGGTCGGGCGAAGAAGGTTGCTTTATCGGTTGACGCTGATGACGAGCAACTGACGGCAATCGTTTCTGCGCTCGGGCCCGATTTTCTACAACTACATGGCACGGAGTCGCCGGACCGCGTTTCTTCGGTTAAGGCTCGGTTTGGATTGCCCGTTATCAAAGCGCTCGCAATCGAGGTAAAGGACGACTTTGCACAGGTGAAGGACTACGCCTCCGCAGGTGATTGGATATTGTTTGACGCGAAAGCGCCTGCCAATGCCACGCGGCCAGGGGGGCTCGGTAAACCTTTCGATTGGGCATTGCTCAGCGGAGCCATTCCGGGCGTTCCTGTCATCTTGTCCGGCGGGCTCAACGTCGAAAATATAGCCGAAGCATTGAAGATAACGCACGTCCCCGCCGTGGATGTGTCCAGCGGTGTGGAAATTTCTCCAGGCAAAAAGGATGCCCAGAAAATTCGCGAATTCATTCGTGTGGCTCGTCAAACGCACGTTCGCTTGCCCTATGAGGCCATGAGCGAGCCATGAGCGCGCAGCAACAACTCAACTCGTTCCGCACCGGGCCGGACGAGCACGGCCATTTCGGCATTTACGGTGGCCGTTTCGTCGCCGAGACCTTGATGCCGCTCATTCTGGAGCTGGAAAAGGCGTACGCCGAAGCCAAGGCCGATCCGGCGTTCCAAAAAGACATGGACGGTTACCTGGCGCATTACGTCGGCCGGCCGTCGCCACTCTATTTCGCCGAGCGGCTGACGGAATATTGTAGACAGACGGCCTCCGGCCTTTCGGCACGCGGCGCCAAGATCTATCTCAAGCGCGAGGAGCTCAACCACACCGGCGCCCACAAGGTCAACAACGTGCTCGGCCAGATTCTCCTGGCGCGCCGCATGGGCAAGCAGCGCATCATCGCCGAGACCGGCGCCGGCATGCACGGCGTCGCCACCGCCACGTTGTGCGCGCGGTTCGGGCTCGACTGCATCGTCTACATGGGCTCGGTCGACGTCGAGCGGCAGAAGGCCAACGTGTTCCGCATGAAGATGCTGGGCGCCAAGGTGGTGCCGGTCGAATCCGGCGCGAAGA
>JASHXZ010000278.1 GCA_030043285.1 Xanthobacteraceae bacterium
TCCTGATACGACATCACCGTGATGGTCTTGCCCTTGAGCTCCGTCGGCTTGGTGATGCCGGAATCCTTGCGCACCACGAGCTGCATGAAACCCTTGCCGCCGAACAGGCACACGATCTTCACCGGTACGCCGTTCTGCCGCACCACGATCGGCCCATCGGCGACGATGCCGCCGAGCGGCGCATTGCCGGCGCCGACCTGCTTGGCGACGTCGACGCCGCCGCGCCCGACCGCATAGCTCACGTCGAGGTCGGCTTGCGCGAAATAGCCGCGGCCCTTGGCGAGCTGGATCGGGCCGAAGGCCGGCAACAGCGGCGGCGCCGGAAACAGATACGTGATCTTCTCCGCTGCCCGCGCCGGCGCAATCAGGCCAGGAAAGAGCGCAGCGCCGGACGCCAGTACGGCTGCGCCCTGCAGCAGGCGGCGCCGCGACAACGTCAAATCTTCAAGAACGAGCATGCACAACTCCTTGACCGGCATGTGCGACCGCGCCGCGGCCTCGCCCTATCGGCGGAGCCGATCTTTGCCACTATACTGGACATATCCGGGCGGCGACACGCGCGCAATCGGCCCTACTTCCATCAACCTCTGCGGTCGATCGCCGATGTCCTCTCCCTCTGCTTCCGTCCCGGTCAGGCTTGAGTATCGCAACGTCACGATGCGGTTTGCCGAGCGCGGCGGCCAGAGAGCGCTCACCGCGGTACGCGGCGTCAGCTTTGCGGTCGGCGACGGCGAAGTGGTGTCGCTGATCGGCCCGAGCGGCTGCGGCAAAAGCACGTTGTTGAACATCGGCTCCGGGCTGATGGCGCCAAGCGAGGGCACAGCTCTGGTCGACGGCGCGCCAGTCGCCGGGCCGAACGCCCACGTCGCCTTCATGCTGCAGAAGGATTTGCTGCTGCCGTGGCGCGCCGTCGCCGAGAACGTGATGTTCGGCGTCGAGATCCAGGGCGTCGCGGCGGCCGAGCGGCGGCGCCGCGCCGCGAATTTGCTCGCGCAATTCAACCTCGCCGAATTTTCCGATCACTACCCGCACCAACTCTCCGGCGGCATGCGCCAGCGCGTGGCTTTGGCGCGCACGCTTGCGGTCGATCCGCATGTGCTGCTGCTCGACGAACCGTTCTCGGCGGTGGACGCCCAGACCCGCATGCTGCTGCAGCGCGACCTCGCGCAAACCCTTGCCCGCGAGCAAAAGACCGCGCTGCTGATCACCCATGATCTATTCGAGGCGGTGACCTTGTCGGACCGCGTGCTGGTGATGAGCCGGCGGCCGGGTGCGATCGTCGACGAGATCACGATCGACGTGCCGGGCCGCGACGATCCGATCGCGCGGCGCGCCGATCCCAGGGTCGCCAGCTATGTGGCGCGGCTGATGGAGCGACTCGATATCGCGCACGCGCCGCTCGAACGCCAGCCGGCGGAAGGCGACGCATGAAGCCCGGCGGCGATTCGTCGATGCGCAAAGGCGCCGGCGCCAGCCTGGCGCTGTTGGTGATCTTCCTCGCGGCCTGGCAATGGGGGCCGGGAGCGCTCGGCGTGCCGAGCTTCATCGTGCCGCCGCTGTCGATGGTCGGCGCCGAATTCGTTCACGCTTTCGCATTCGACCATTTGCTGCTGCATACCGGCGTCACGATTGGCGAAGTACTGGCCGGCTTCGCGCTCGGCAGCCTGCTCGGCGCCTTGTTCGGCTATCTGCTCGGCATGTCGCCCACCGCCGAGCTGGCGCTGTCGCCCTATATCCTGGCACTGCAGATCGCGCCGAAAGTGGCGTTCGCCCCGCTGTTCATTCTATGGATGGGCTTCACGATCTATCCGAAAATCCTGGTCGCGGTCCTGATCGTGTTCTTTCCGGTGATGGTCAACGTGCTCACCGCGTTGCGCAACGTCGATCCCGACCTGATCAACCTCGCCCGCGCCTTCAAGGCAACGCGCGCGCAGATTTTCTGGAAGGTCGAGTTTCCCGCTTCGCTGCCGCCGATGTTCGCCGGCTTGCGCATCGGGGCGACGCTCGCGGTGGTCGGCGTCGTGGTCGGCGAACTGGTCGGCGGCGATGTGGGCCTCGGCTATCTGCTCACCTTCGGCGAAGGCCAAGCCAACACGCCGCTCGTCTTCGTCTCCATCGTCATGCTGACGCTGGTCGGCGGCATCGCCTATCTCGCGGTCGTCCTGGTCGAGCGCCGCGTGCTGCACTACCTGCCGGCGCGCGGCATCGCGGAAAACTCCTGACGCTGCGCACCGGCCCCCCTCCCTGCACCACCCGCTTGCGGGGAGGGTTGGGTGGGGGCTCACGCCTTACTTGGAGCCGGCGCCGCGCAACTGTGCGATCCGTTGCAAAGCGTCGAACCAGAACGCCGCTCCGAATAGCGTCGACCCGGCCATAATGAGCCATCCGACGATTTCGGAGACCCCGGTTAACGGGTCCGAGAAATACTGGACGGCCGCGGGATCCCAGCCGAACGGCAATCGCAAGTCTTGCAGTTGCTGGAGCGCGGCGACCGCATTCTGCCCCGCGGGCGGAGCAAGACCTTTGATGAGCATCGGCTGATCCCATAATACGTGGGCAATTTTCACGGCGTCGAGATTGAAAGCTACCGCCAGTATCAATGCGATCAGGAAATTCCACTTTTGCGCATATCGTTTGTAGACGCCGGCGACGCGCTCCATGCCCTGATTGAACCACGCGGCAATATCACCACGGATCTGATCGATGTTTCCGTCGGCCCTTGTTACAATGCCGCTAAGGACGGTCTTGAGTTGCGGATCGGAAATTTTCTTGATTTCGTCCTGCAAGTTCTCTTTGGCGACGTCGGGCGAAATTTTCAGCACGTCAGTCAGCGCCACGGCAAAATGCTCGGCGTTGATGTAGGACGGCTTGGCCGTGAGGCTCGCTTCATCTTGAGCTTGGCCGTTTGCTTGCGGGTTGACAAGACCGTGGTTGTAGAGATTCCGCGCCAACCCGGTGAAGTTCTGGTCATTGAGAAGATTCTTTACCCCTTGAAGCAAGGTGTCGGCCCGCCAGGAGGCCGCCGACGCCACCGCCTCGGTGGCCGTGCTTGTTATCAGACTGATAACGAGAAACGCGAAGATAAGCCCAATCGCCAGATCGAGAACCGCGCTGCCAAACATGTGCCCCTCCCCTTCTGATCTTGACGCGTTTGATATCGACGCGGCGCGCTTACGATCGACGGTGCGCGCGCCTCGCAAATTAACGAATCAGACTCAGATAAACAATCTTTACGGGCATCGCGAAGGGAAAACTAGGACGGAAAATGCTCGGCGTGCCAGTCGGCTTCGAGCTCCGGATTGATCTTACCGTCGATCACCAACACGCCCGGCGCACCGTCGGCAACCCAGGTTTTCAGCGGCTCGAGATCGGCCAGCGTGCGAACGGTAATGCCGCGCGCGCCGTAGCCGCGCGCGATCGCGGCAAAATCGGTTTCGGGGAACTGCACGACGTCGACCGAAAAGCCCTGGCGCCGGAAATAATGCACTTCGGCCGCGTAGGATGAGTCGTTGTAAACGAGAATGCACAGGCGAAGGCCAAGCCGGATCGCGGTTTCAAGGTCGGCGATCGACATCAGAAAGCCGCCGTCGCCGGTGCCGAGCACCGCGAGTTTTCCGGGATTGGCAATGGCGAGCCCGATCACCGAGGCAAGGCCGAGCCCGACCGACTGGAACGAGTGACTCAAGCACGAGGCGCGCGCGTTCGGCACGCGCAAATAGCGCGGCACCCAGCCGCAGAAATGGCCGGAATCGGAAGCGACGACGCGATCGGCCGGCAGGATGGCATCCACCGCCTTGCTCAGGGCGCGCGGATCCATGAAGCCCTTGCTGGACACGTCCGGGTGCGGGAAGTGATGATTGTCGCCGGCGCGGATGCGCTCGCGCATGGCGTTGCTGCGCCGGCCGCCTCCCTGCCCTCCCCCGCGCCGGCCGAGTTCGACCGCCAACAGTTCCGCCGTGGCTTTGGCATCGC
>JASHXZ010000279.1 GCA_030043285.1 Xanthobacteraceae bacterium
CACCGAGCCGGCGTCGGGCCGCTCGATACCCATGATCAGCTTCATCACGGTGGATTTGCCGGAGCCGTTCGGGCCGATCAGGCCGAGAATCGTGCCGGCGCCGACCGACAGCGCCATGTCCTTGACGGCGACCAGGCCGCCGAACCGCTTGGTCAGGCCGCGCACTTCGAGGTGGGCGCGCTCGGCCGTGCTCACGCCTGCTCCTTGGTGCGGGTGAGCAGACCAAAAAAGCCGCTGGGAAACAGCAGCACCACGACGAGCGCCATGGCGAAGACGACGAAGTTCGATAGATCGCCGAGCGGCCGCAACGCCTCGCTCATGGCGATCAGGAACACCGCGCCGAGCACGGCGCCCAGGATCGTGCGCCGGCCGCCGAGCACCGCGGCGATGATGATTTGCACGCCGACCGTGATGTCGACCAGTGTGCCGACCGAAGCGGAGCCGAGATAAAACACCAACAGGGCGCCGGCGAGCCCGGAGAAGAACGCGCTGATGATGAAGGCGGCGAGCTTGTGCTTGGTGACGTTGAAGCCGAGCGCGCCGGCCTGCACCGGATCCTGCCCGCTCGCCTGCAGGATGAGCCCGACCGGCGAGCGCGACAGCCAGAACAGGATCGCGCCGCTCACCGCCATGAACCACAGCGCAATCAAATAATTGATGGCATCGCTGATGGTGATGACGTCCGGCACGGTCAGCCCGATCTCGCCGCCGGTCAAATGCGCATCGACCACGATGAAATTCTGCAATATGAGCACGGCAACGAGCGTGGTCAGGCCGAAATAGGGGCCGCGCACGCGCAGCGCCGGCAAAGCGAGCACCACGCCGGCGGCAACTGCGGCGAACGCGCCGGCCGCGATGCACAAGGCGATCGGCGGCTGATAGAGATTATCGAGGATGCCCGCCGTATAGGCGCCGACCCCGATCAGAAACGTCGGGCCGAAATTGACCTCGCCGGCAAAGCCGAACAACAGATCCCAGGCCATGGCGAACACGCCGAAGTAATAGGCGAGCGTCAACAGGCCGAGAATGTAACCGGTCGCCCACAATGGCAGGAACGACGCGAGCACGACGACGCCGAGCGCGACCAGAAGAATGCGCGTGGTCGAGAACGCGCGCATCTAGCGACGCCCCAACAGGCCGCGCGGCCGCACATACATCACGGCGACGAGCAGCAGCAGCGCCGGAATGGTGCGATAGGCCGGCGAGATCAGATAGGCGGTGATGGTCTCGAGATAACCGACGACATAGGCGGCGATCAGCGCGCCGGACACGCTGCCGAGACCGCCGAGCACGACGATCGAGAAGGCGCTCGCGGTCAGCGGGCCGACGCTGTAGGAGGACACGCCGAGAAACATGCCGAGCAGTACGCCGGCGACGCCGACCAGCACGCCGTAGATCGCCCAGACCGCGATATAGACCTGTGACAGCTCGACGCCGAGCAAGGTCACGCCGCGCGAGTTCATCGAGGCGGCGAGCACCGCTTTGCCGGCCTTGCTGCGGTTGACCAGAAGCCATAACAGCCCGATCACCAGCCAGCAGACCAATGCGGTGAAGATCTCGTTGGTCGGCGTGCGCACGCCGATGATCGAGACGACGCCTTCGACGATCGGCGCCACGGTCTTGGCGTTGTTG
The DNA here is from genome assembly GCA_030043285.1 of Xanthobacteraceae bacterium. Taxonomy (GTDB): domain Bacteria; phylum Pseudomonadota; class Alphaproteobacteria; order Rhizobiales; family Xanthobacteraceae; genus BOG-931. The sequence continues at coordinate 1,633 of JASHXZ010000279.1, forward strand.
GTGTAGAGGTAGGCTATCAATTCCGAAAGCATGATGCCCCACAGCAGCGTCGCCGTGAGGATGAAGATTTCCTTTTCCTCTTCGCGAATCTTCCGCGTCGTCTGCAGCGGCCGCACGATGAGAAAGTAAGTGAGTAGCGTGGCGACAAGGCCGACCCCGACACCGAGCGCCGCGCCGGCGTAAGGCCCGGCGTGCAGATCGTTGCCGGCGGCCCAGGCGGCCACCACGGCCACCACCATCAGCGCGCCGTGCGACAGGTTCAGTACGCCGGAGACGCCGAAGATCAGGGCAAAGCCGGTGGCGCCGAGCGCGTAAAGCGAACTGATCGCAAAGCCGTCGATCAGGATCTGCCAGAACAACATCGGTCCGACCACGCTTGCCTTACAAGAAAACTCCCCGCACGCGAATGCGGGCGGGGAGGATTATTGAGAACGGCCTTTGTTGCCTCGTCAGTTGGCCGAGCCGACCTTGATGAAGCTCGGGAATTTCATCTTGCCGTTGGCGACTTTTTCCGGCCACAGGTTGACCTGTTTGCCGTTCTGCCACTGCAGCATCAGGCCGGAGATGGTGTCGGGACCGATCTCGAGCGCGTGCGGATTGGGCGAGTCCTTGCCCGTGAATTTGACGCGGCCGATGGTGCCGACGTAGTCGGTCTTTTCCAGCGCGGCGACGAGTTTGTCGGAATCGGTCGAGCCGGCGCGCTTGATCGCATCGGCGATATAATAGACCTCGTCGTAGGCGGTGTAGCCGCAATACGACGGATTATTGCCGAAACGCTTGTTGAACGCGGCGACGAACGGCAGCGTCTTCGGCGTCACGGCGACGCCCGGTCCCGCGAACGCCTGATAGAGCACGCCCTCGGTGGCGCCGTTGGTGTCGTTCCAGAAGCTCGAATTGGTCGCCTGCGACGACACGCCGAACATCGGGATCGGCACTTCCTGCTGCTTCCACTGCACCGTCGGCTGCGTGCCGACATGCGAGATGCCGGTGATCATCACGTCGGGTTTTTCGCCCTCGATCTTGTTGAAGATCGGCGTGAAGTCCGTGGTGTCGGGCGAGAAGCGGATGTGGTCGATCGGCTTGACGCCGATCTTTGTCAGGCACTTGATGTATTCGGCGTCGAGCGGCGTGGTCCAGGCGGCGTCCTCGCTCACCACCACGCCCGACTTCATGTGCAGCTGGTCGACCAAGAGGTCCTTGGCGGCGGCGCAGGTGGCGTCGGCGATACTGGTCGAGGTGGCGTAGCCGTGGAAGGTGTATTTGAGGTGATCGTAGTCCTTGGCGATGTTCTGGGTGATGACGTCAGAAGCCGCGCCCGGCGTCACCATCACGGTCTTCAGCCGGCCGGTCCACGGCTCGAGCGCCAGCACCACCTCGCTGATGTAGCTGGCGATCACGGCGTTGACGTGATCCTGGGTGGCGGCGCGCTGGAAGGCGCGTACCGACTCGGCGGCGGAGGAGTGATTGTCGTAGGAGATGATCTCGATCTTGCGGCCGTTGACGCCGCCCGCGGCGTTGATCTCGTCGGCGGCAAGCTGCGCGGCCTGCGGGATCGAGGAGCCGGCGACCGACTGCGCTTCGGCGATGACGCCGATCTTGATCGGCTCGTTGGATTGCGCGTGCGCGGGCGCGGCGAGGCAAAGCGCAACCGCGGCGCTCGCCGCGAGCCATGCCAACCTTGGCGCGGCAGCGACGCGCCTCTCGAGCTTGCTCATTTCAGGATTCCTCCCTTGTCTTCGGCTATTCGTATTCGTTAACGGCAGCGGCGATCGCTGGCGAGCGACGCCTTGCCGGCAGTCTACCGGATGATGTCAGGCCGGCAAGTCCGGCCGATGCCGGGGCGGTAGCGCATCGTAGCCGGTCGCGTTGTT
>JASHXZ010000280.1 GCA_030043285.1 Xanthobacteraceae bacterium
CAGAGCAAGTCGAAGCAGGTGGTGTCGTGGTGCCCGTCGTGTCAGGTCCAGCTCGGCGAGACGACACTGCCAACGCTCGAGCGGATGCGCGGCGCCAAGCCATTCGAGATGACGCCGTTCACGTTGTACCTGCGCAAGCACCTCGACCGGCTGCGGCCGATGCTGCGCGCCGCCGTGCCGATGCGCATTGCGCTGCATCGTCACCCGGGCGTTCACGGCGTGGTCGAAGCCGCCGAAGAGATCCTGCGCGCCGTCCCGGGCATCGAGATTGTCGATCTGCAGCAGCCGGCGGTCGGCCTGCAGAGCAATAACCTCAAAGTGCTGCCGCAATATCGCCGGCAGCTGGACGAAGCCGAGCTCGAGGCCGCGGCAGCGGCCGGCATCGATGCTCTGGTGGCGATCTATCATTCCGATCACCGCGCCTTGTGCGCGCACGAACGCGACTGGCCGTTCCGCATCATCAATATCTACGAGATCGTCGGCGCCAGCATGGGGCTGCACGAGGATGATCACTATAAGCGGCTGAAGATCATGCAGGACGCCGATGCGATCCTGGCCGACTGCAAGGATCTGGTGGAAAAGCACGGCCTCGATGTCGCGACGACACGAGCTGCGATCAAGGCGATGCTCGCCGAACAGCCGGCGCCGCTTCGCGGCGGCTAGCTTTCATTAAAATTCGCCCGATGCCGGTGCGCAATCGTTAACGCTGCCGCCGATCCGCGTCATGCTGCGGCGTTGGTGTAGCACGCATTTGCGCAACGCTTATCGCAATTTTAGACCTTGGCGCGCAAAGTGGGCGCCAGGGGACCTACTATGAATCATTCTGATCGCATCCTTGTGCTCGATCGTGACCCCGGCAGTGAAGCGCCTATAGCGCCAGCGAGTCATGAGGCCGCAGCGCCGGCTGGCGACGCGCTCGGCCGCGTCATCGCGGTGACGGGTTCGCAAGCGACGGCGCAACTGTCCACGGGCGACGGACTCGCCATCGGCGCCCTGGTCGGCATCAAGACCGCGGGCGCGCTCGCCGTCGGCACGCTGTGCGAGATCGTCGCCGAAGCTTTCTCGGGCGCGGAGCATGGCCGCGTCATGGGGCGCATCGATCTGCTCGGCGAAATTGCCGCGGATGGCTCCGGCGCGAGTTGTTTCCAGAACGGCATTCGCGCTTATCCGACGATCGGCAGCACGGTCGTGCCGGTCGGCGGCGAGGAGCTGCGGATCATCTTCGGCCTGGACAATCCCGACACCGTTGCGATCGGCGAACTGCAGCAGGACGCATCGATCGCTGCGACCATCGACGTCGGCGAAATGGTGCGCAAGCATTTCGCCATCATCGGCTCGACGGGATCGGGAAAATCCACGGCGCTTGCGCTCATCCTGCGCAAGATCATGCAGAACCACAGCGACCTGCGCGTGCTGCTGATCGACGCGCACAACGAATACGCCGATTGCTTCGACGGCCGTGCGCAAGTTTTCGATCCCGGAACGCTGAAGCTGCCGTTCTGGATCCTCAATTTCGACGAGCTGATGCAGATCGTCTTCGGCGCGCGCGCCCGCGCCGATCACGAAATCGCGCTACTGGCGGAGCTCGTGCCACTGGCGAAGGCCGAATATGCCCGCGCCAAGGGCGCGTTGCGCTCGAGCTATCGCCCGGCGCAAGCGGAGGGACCGCGGCACACGGTCGACACGCCGGTGCCGTATCGCTTCGAAGACGTGATCGCAGCGGCCGAGAGCCGCATGGGCAAGCTGGAGAACCGCGATCTCGCCGTGCAGTACCAGCGGCTGCTCATGCGCATCAATGCGGTGCGCAGCAATCCGCGCTACGCCTTCATCTTCGACGATGCCGGCGAAGCAGGCGATCGCATGGTCGAGATCCTGTGCCAGCTGCTGCGGCTCAAGGATCACGAGCAGCCGATGGCGATCTTGCAGCTCGCCGGCTTTCCGGCGGAAACGGTCGACGTCATCGTGTCGGCGCTGTTTCGCCTTGCCTTCGAATTCGGCGTCTGGAGCGACGCGCTGAGCCCGCTGCTGATCGTCTGCGAGGAGGCGCACAATTACGCCAATGCCGATTCAGCGGTCGGCTTCCGCCCGGCGCGCGAGGGCCTCTCGCGCATCGCCAAGGAAGGCCGCAAGCATGGCGTATTCCTCGGCCTCGTCACGCAGCGGCCGCATCAGCTCGATCCGACGCTGATCTCGCAATGCTCGACGGTTTTCGCCATGCGGCTCGGCCACGAGGACGACCAGAAAATCGTGCGCGCCGCGGTATCGGATGCGGCCAGCCGGCTGCTGGCCTTCCTGCCGTCACTCGGCACCCGCGAGGCGCTGGTGATCGGCGCCGCGGTGCCGACGGTGACGCGGCTGCGCTTCGAGGAATTGCCCGAACAGAACATTCCGCGCAGCCAGGCGGTCTGGGGCGGCGACCTCGACGACGCCAATCAGATCAACGATCAAGTGATCGCGAATGTTGTAGCGCGTTGGCGTGGCACGCCCGCAGTCACTAAGCTGGTTGCTGCGCCGATGCCGGACCTGAAGTCGCGCGAGAGCGAGCTGGTCGGCTGGTCGGCGCCGACCTATCGGGGCTAGGCGAGCGCAAATCTCGCACGGGGCAGCGCCGCGAATGCGAGGCACTTTCCGCTCGCCCTGGCCTTGCCGGACTTGGCGCGCGGCGGTCGGCGGCTCGGGCGGGTGGGCATACCCTTGATTTTAGACGATCATAGATACAATCGTTTATTGCGCTAGCGGTAAAATAGAATACAAGCGGATACGCACGTCCAGGGTATTCGCATCGCCAACCAGCCTTCACGCATCAGTCCCTGCTGCGGCTTTCAAGCGCGCGCCTGGGTGCGCCGTCGCTTGAATCGCGAGTTGCAAGGGCAAATCCGACAACGAGGGGAGTAGGGACATGGTCAGTCACAATGAAGCGCCGTCGGCCACGTCATCCACCGCAATATCCGAGATAAGCACAGCGGGGGACGTGACGCCGGACCCGTGCCCCTATGTCACTGCTGCGTCTTTCTCTGCCTTTGCGGCGAGCGCGGCGAACTTGCTGACCGGGCCGAGTGCTGACTCCCCTGGGGCACCGATCGATGGGAAACCCGACGTGACGGCGACCGTCGGATCGACACTGGCCGCCCTGCGCGAACGCGTGCGCGGCATGCTGTTCGGTCCGCTGACCGCCTACGGCAGCGCTGAGCACGCAGCAGCGCTCGACGAGGCGCTCGGGCATCTGCGACGCGTGATAAATGGTGTGCGCCGTCTCGCGGCGTCCGCCTCGCGGGCGCAGCGGATCGTCGACCTCGCCGACATCGAGCCAACAGCCTTGGCGGCGCTCGAGGCGGCTAGCGAGTGCGTGTTTGCTCCCGACGGTTATCAGTACGAGACCTTCCCGCACTTCTTCGAGCTGCTGCACGCCGCGGCACAGCTGTTCCTGCTGCTGGACGACGACACGCAGGCCTGTCAGAAGGCGGACGACCTTGCGCAGCTCACGGAGCAAGCAGCTCAGTCGCTGCCCGCGGTGGTGCGCGCTTGCAAGACCTTCCATACCGGCGCCGAATCCTACCTGCATGACGCCTATAAGACGGCCTTCGGCCACCGCATGCACATGGTCGGCCAAGACTACACCTGCGATCTGGACTACGTCACCGTGGTTGATCGCGCATTGGCCCGTAGCCTCAGCGAAACCGTGCCGCGGACGGACGCGACGGAAGCTGCGACGTTCGCGCTCGCGAAGACCACCGGTTACCGCATTGCCCACGCCTATGCCGACACGCTGCTGGTGCGCGAGGCGGCGCTTCTGCTGAACGCGGTTTTCAACCGACCCGCGGAGCAAGTCGGCGAGTACTGCCGGCCGGGTCTCCGCTACACCGACATTGCCACCATCCTCGCATTCCACCACGCCGTGGAGCCCGAGGGCGTCGCTGGCACGGGGCAGAATCCGCTGGGGTTCGTCATAGCGCTCGCCAAGCCGGACGCCATCGCGCTGCTCGCCGACGAGCTAGGGGACGTTCCAGCGCAGGACGACGCGCTCGTCGATCTTGTGACAGAGCACAGGCGCGCCCGCAGCCGAGCTGTCGGATCGGTGCAGACAGCGGCCCAAAAATTGGCCCAGACCGTGGTCGAAAAAGCGGTCAAAACCTATTTCACCGATTCGAGGCTAACAGCGCTCAAGAAAGTCTCGCCACTGAAATTCGTGTTCGCAAAGGGTGCGGCGAGCTTGGCGGGGCCGCTCACCTCAGTTGCCATCGGAGCTCTGCTCAACGTCATGTTTCCGACTACCGTACTGACCGAGGACAAAATAAAGGACATGATCGGCGAGGCGCTCTCGGAGGCGTTCGCACAACACAATCTGAATGAACTCATTTTGCAAATCCAATCCTACGACAGAGCGGCCACGATCTCCGCCGCGCATGTCGAGAAAGTAACGCCGCAACAGGCCGAAGCTGATATCGTGCTGTTCGCTTATTATAAAGCTTGCGACGTCGTTGAGCGCGCCTTCAAGAATATGTCCTCCAACCCGTCGAACATCAAGACGCACATCGATTCCCGAATATACACACTTTCAATGTGGCTCGAAGCCGTCGATTGCATGTTGAAGGAGGCGGCGATCTGTCTGCAAGCGAAGAGCCTCGAAACGATACAGAGCGCAATCATCGGCCAAGTCGGAGAGCAACTCGGCAGATGTACCAATTCCTTTAAAGAAATCGTTGAATGGATACACCATAAAATATGGGAAAATTGGTTTGATGCAGCAGATAGAAAGGGCTACTTCCCTCGAGTATTCTGGTTCATTTCCTTCCCCGGAGATATGATCTACGATCGTAGAGATACCTTCGACCGTGTCATCGCTCATAGGCTAAGCGAAAATTATGGCAAGGTTCAGCAATACTGTGCTCGTTTCGCGGCAGGTCACGTGATGAATTATCTCCAGCTCCGCAACATACAGGACAACCTCGATCGCATCGTGGCCGACTGGAACGAGATATTTGACACGAACGTCCCCAACACAGGCCAGCGAGCGTCGTATTGGTTCGGAGAGGATAGCAAAGATCTGAAAGATTATGCGGAGCGGGAATTGAAATGGGCAGGTAGGTGGCGAAAAGTCCAAGAGGTCGTTGATGAAGATGACGGTCCTGTCTACAAGTTGGGCAACTATCCTAAAGAGGAGGCGGACTGGTCTTGCTACGTCGAAGATGTTCACGGCCAAAGACTTTATCTGCCGCCGGGAAGTTACGCCGATCTGTCTGCCCTGAAACATCGTCCGGCGCCGGGTCAGGGCCTGAGACCTTTCGGAACGGTGTCTCGTATGGCCGTTGGCCTCGGCCTTCGCCTCTTCTTGTGGACGGAAACGCAATTTGGCATCGACTCAAAAAACCCCGCAGGGAGGCGCAACGGCCGAGAGCTTTCGTTTCCGTACAAGGATTCTGGTTCCGCCCGGGTGTTCCTTAATCCTAACAAGTTGCTGATCCAGAGTGCGGTCATCGCCTACGACTTCGAGTACTGGTACCTCAAGAATATGACGTGGACTCCGAAGATAACGGTCGTCGGCAATCAGCAAGAGCTCACATTGACCGCCGAGCCCCCTGATCTCGTCGATTTCAAGATCCCTCTCGCCTGACGGGCGGCACGCGAAGCGCCCGCTGCGGGGCTTCGAGAAAACGGATGCGGGCGCTGGGTCCCCGCTTTCGCGGGGACGAGCGGTATCCAGATAACCGGATCAATCCCTGATGTCCTGCAAGAACCACTCGGTCGGAATCTCGCGGCCGAGGCCGGCGCGCTTGGCGGCTTGGTAAATCTTGCCGGCGATGGCGAAGAATTGCGCTCCCTGTAGATTGCCGCGTTCCGAATAAGTGATTTGCTCGTTATTGATGCGGCCTTTGACCTTGCCGGCGACGAGATCGGCGAGCGTGATGCGCTTGTCGGGTAGCATGTTGCCGTGGCGGGCGCGGCCGCGGCGGCCGTCGCCGTATTTCTGCTGGTCCGGCCGCGCTTCGTAGCCCAAATGCTCGTCGTCCACCGCGAGCTCGGGCTTGCCGACCGGACCGGGCGCGTCGCCAAACCGCAGATAGACGTCGACGCGGCGCAAGCTCTCCTCGTCCGGCTTGCCGGTGCCGCCGACATTGACGATGTGTGCGCCCTTCTCCAGCAGCCGGCCGTCGAGTACCGGTACCGCAGAATCGGTCAGGCCGGCAACGATGTCGGCGCCTTTGTAAACGTCCTCGGGGCGATCGCAGACTTCGACCTCTACATTGTACGAGGCCGCCGCTTCGCGGCCGAAACTCTCGCGATGCTCGCGTGTCGGGCTGAACACCTGCAGCTTCTTGATGTCGCGCGCCAGCGTGAAGGCGCGCATATGAGTCCGCGCCATGCC
>JASHXZ010000281.1 GCA_030043285.1 Xanthobacteraceae bacterium
TGGCCGAATCATTATATTCTTGCGGCACGACACACCTCCCGTCGGTTGTGCGGCGAAGGCTCGCGGCTTGCTAATCAGAGTTCTCCAGATTACCTGGAAACGACCCCCCTTCGCCTGTGATGCAGATCACTGTCAAATTGCCATGAACCTTCGCGTTTCCCAGCTTATTGCAATCTCAAATTGTAAGCTTGGCGCGCGCCCTCGATCCGCTCGACATTCTCAACCCCGGCAGATCGTCGCGCCCAGCTGGGCGCTCGTCATTCTCGGCTTCTCCGGCGGGCGGCGACCATCCGCTCTCTTGGCGGTTGTAGGGTTATCCACAGCGCCAACTGCGTGATGTTGGATTCCCGAGTTCGAGAATCTAGATTTGCCTCAGTGGTTTCATGGCCTCGCTCGGGTCACGCAGGTTGAGTAGAGTTTCATGGGTACTCGGCGAGTGAGGCGTCGCGTTTGCGATATGGCCGCGGCGGTCATTGGGTTCGCCGCCAAGGCAAAGTCTCTTCGACATCGCAAAATCCTGCTGTTGGGCACGCTCGCGGCTTTGCTCATAGTCGCAGCGGTGCCGATATTATCATTTGCGAATTTGCCGAAAGGCGCCGCGACCAGCACGTTGAAATGCTACGACGCGGTCGGAAATTACGAGTCGTGCGCGACGCGAACGAGCGCGTCCGCATCACAACCTGATGGCCGAACAACGGGGCCGCATCGCCTGCCAGGTTGGATAGCAACCGCGCTCTACCAGGAGGCAACTTCGGCAGCAGGCGCTGTCGAGCCGCCGGCGAATGGGACAACAAGCGCGGCAGTTGTGCGGCACACCAGTGCGCTACGAAAACACATCGCATCGGCGGCCTGCCGCCGACGTGTGATACCGTGCTTCTTCTCGGCCTTGCGCAGGGGCGTTACGCATATAGCCTCTGCGGCCGCAAACCTGAGCCAGGCGCGACCCGGCAGAGAACACCTTTAGCCGCGCGCGTCACTCCATTCTGCCCATTCTGCGAAGCAAACTTCGCGCGACGTTCTCAGCCCGGGCGGCGCCGCTACAAATCGAAGCTCTGATTAAGCCTCGGCATTTCGACCTGGGTTTTGCCAAGTCGCGATGCGAACGCCTGCATCGCATCCTCCTCCCCGTGGGTCAGGAAGGTGCGCGCCGCACCGGTATGCTCGTGCCATTTCAACAGCGTGGCCTGATCGGCGTGGGCCGAGAATCCGCCGATCGTGTGGAGCTCGGCTCTTACCGGAATATAGTCGCCCAAGATTTGCACCGGATTTCGGCCGTCGATGATCTGCCGCGCCAGCGTTCCCGCAGCCGCATAGCCGACGAAAATCACGCTGCACTCTTGTCGTGAAATATTGTGCTTGAGGTGGTGGCGCACCCGTCCGCCCGTCGCCATGCCGGACCCGGCCATGATGATGGCGCCGCCGCGGATGGTATTGAGCGCGACCGATTCCGCTCTTTGCCGGGTGAAATGCAGGCCGGGCAGCGCCAGCGGGTCGCGACCCTCGCGGAACAGCCGGGCGGCTTCAGGCCGCAAGTTTTCAGGGTGACGAGTAAATATCTCGGTCGCCGAAATCGCCATCGGCGAATCGAGGAAGACCTGCATCGACGGTTTCAACTGGTTTTTTTCGATGCCCTGGTTGAGCACGAAGAGCAGCTCCTGCGCGCGCTCCAGCGCGAAGGTCGGGATGACGACGTTGCCGCCGCGCTCAAGCGTGGCGGCAATCGCCCGGTAAAGCTCGCTGATCGAGGCGTCCATCGGCTTGTGCAGTCGATCGCCGTAGGTCGTCTCGATCACGACCACATCGGCACGCGGCGGCGGTGCCGGCACTAGAAGCAACGGATCGGTGCCGTTGCCGAGGTCGCCTGAGAACAACAGCCGCGCCGTGCGGCCGGCTTCCGTCAGTTCAAGAAGGATGCTGGCCGAGCCGAGGATATGTCCAGCGTCGACGAACGTCGCGCGGGCGCCTTGGGCCAGATCGATCGGTTCGCCATAGCGCGCGCTGCGCTTGAACGAGTCCAGAGTCTTGAGCGCATCAGCCTCGGTAAACAATGGCTCGCGAGGCTTGCCGTCCGCGCCGTGCCGCGGCCGGTGCGCGTTTGAACGCACCTCCTCCTCCTGCAGGCGCGCGGCATCGAGCATGACCAGCCGGGCGAGTTCGTGGGTCGCCATGGTGGCGATGATTTCGCCGCGAAACCCGCGCTTGGTGAGGAGCGGCAGCCGCCCGCAATGATCGAGGTGGGCGTGCGTCAGCAGTACAGCATCGATGCCGGCGGGATCGAAACCGAAGTCGCCGGCATTTTCCTCGGCGAGCTCGCGGCTGCCCTGATAGAGCCCGCAATCGATCAAATAACGCCGGCCGGCGCATTCGACGAGATGGCATGACCCGGTGACGTCGCGATCAGCTCCATGAAACGACAGCCTCAAACCACTTCTCCTACCGAAAGTCGATATTGCGCAACAAAGAAGGCGATCAGCCTCTGATATCGAGTGGGTGACCGCATGCGTCGTACCAATCCAGGATGCTGGTCCAGATCTCATTTGCCGATTCGGCGAACCAGAACAGCTCGCGATCCTCGGCGTCGATGACACCTTCGTCGGCGAGGAATTCGATGTCGACGACGCGGCGCCAATACTGTTCGCCGACCAGCACGACCGGAACCGGCTTGATCTTGCGCGTCTGCACCAGGGTCAAGACTTCGAACAGCTCGTCCATCGTGCCGAAGCCGCCCGGAAAGGCGACCAGCGCCTTGGCGCGCAGCAAAAAATGCATCTTGCGCAGAGCAAAGTAGTGAAATCGAAAACACAGCTCCGGCGTGATGTAGGGATTGGGATATTGCTCATGCGGCAGGTTGATGTTCAGGCCGACGGATTTTGCGCCGGCCTCGAAGGCGCCGCGGTTTGTGGCCTCCATGATCCCGGGGCCGCCGCCGGTCACGATCACCACCTTGGATCGAGAGCCGTCCCTATCGCCGCTGCTGCCCACCAATCGTCCGAACTCGCGCGCCATCTCGTAGTAGCGGCTCTTTGCCAGAATCC
>JASHXZ010000282.1 GCA_030043285.1 Xanthobacteraceae bacterium
GCTTCGCGCCCTTGACAAAACAATCCTTTCGAAACTTTTGCTGGCCATTGCGATCGACGGCGGAACGCGACGGGCTATAGTCAGGCCCGTCACAAAAGTCAGGCCAATCAGTCACAAAGCGGAATAGTCGATCGCGCCACCATCTGGATTTTGTGCCCTTCGAACACCACCTGATAGCCGACGCGCGGAGCCATGCATGTTCGAAGCCTTCAAGCATTTCGTCGCCGAATTCAAGGACGGCGCCAAGCATCCGAGCCAGTTCGGCGACGACGATTACCGGCTCGCCGCCGCCGCGCTCTTGGTGCACGCCGCGGCGATCGACGGCGAGATGTCGCAGGCCGAGCGCGACAAGCTGCGCGCGGTGCTGCTAGCGCGCTTTGCGCTCGACGACGCCGCGGCCGATGAGCTGATCGAGAAGGCGACCGCGGCCGAGCAGGAAGCGGTCGACCTTTATCATTTCACCCATCTGCTCAACCGCACGCTCAATGAGCCGGGCCGCGCCAGGGTGATCGAGATGATGTGGGAAATCGTCTACGCCGACGGCAGCCGCGACGAGCTCGAGGACAACCTGTTGTGGCGCGCCGCCGACCTGCTCGGCGTGTCGCCGCGCGAGCGCATCGAGCTGCGCCAGCGCGTCGCCGGGCAGAGCGCCGCGCCGGCGGCGGGCGACGGCGACGTCGAAGGCGAAAATCCATGAAACCCGTGACGCTCATCACCGGCGCATCGTCCGGCATCGGTGCCGAGCTGGCGCGGGTGTTCGCCGCGCACGGCCACGAACTCGTCATCACCGCGCGGCGGGAAGCGAGCCTCACCGCCTTGGCCGATGAGATCGCGGCGTCCGGCCGGCCGCGGCCGACCGTCATCGTCGCTGATCTCGCCGCGCGGGACGCGACCGCCAAGATCGCCGCGGAGCTTTCGGCGCGCGGCCTCGAGCCGCAGCACGTCGTCAACAATGCGGGCTACGGCCTCGCCGGTAATGCCGCGACGCTCGACCGCGCCGATCAGCTCGCCATGGTCGACCTCAACATGCGCGCGCTCACCGAATTGTCGGTAGCCTTCGTCGACAGTTTGGTGCGGCATCGCGGCGGCATTCTCAACCTTGCCTCGGTCGCCGCATTTCTGCCCGGGCCCGGCATGGCGGTTTACTACGCCACCAAGGCCTACGTGGTCTCGTTCAGCGAGGCGCTCGCCGCCGAACTGGCGCCCCGCGGTGTGCGCGTCACCGCGCTCTGTCCGGGCCCGGTGGCGACCGGCTTTCAGGAGCGCGCCGGGTTGCGCCCCGGCGGTGTCGGCGAGCGCAGTCTGTTGGCGCTTTCGGCGCGCCGGGTCGCCGAAATCGGTTACGCGGGCTTTATGCGGGGCAAGCGGGTCGTGATTGCAGGCGCCGCCAACCGGTTCGCCGTGTTTGCCATGCGGTTCGTGCCGCACGCCGTGCTGCTGCCGCTCAGCCAATGGGGCAGGCGTCGCGTTGCCAGCGAAAAGCCGCAGAGCGCGCTATAGGAGACTGGCAAGCGCGGTTTTTGATTCGTGTGAGCCATGCAGCAGCCGGTTCTGATCGTTCTCCATCAGGAGCATTCGACCCCGGGCCGGATCGGCAATGCGCTTGCGGAACTCGGCTATCCGCTCGACGTGCGCCGGCCGCGCTTCGGCGAGCCGCTGCCACAGACCATGGCTGAGCACTCCGCCGCCATCATTTTCGGCGGGCCGATGAGCGCCAATGATGAGGACGCGTTCATCCGGCGTGAAATCGCCTGGATCGGCGTGCCGCTCAAGGAGCGCAAGCCCTTTCTCGGCATCTGCCTCGGCGCGCAAATGTGTGCGCAGCATCTGGGTGGCCGGGTGTTTCGCCACCCGCAGGGGCGCGCCGAGATCGGCTATTACCCGATCCGGCCGACCGCGGCCGGGCTCGGCGTGGTCGATGTCTGGCCGGAATGCGTCTATCAATGGCACCGCGAAGGTTTCGATCGGCCGGGCGGCGCCGAACTGTTGGCCGAGGGCGATACCTTCGAGGTGCAGGCGATCCGCTACGATCGCGCCTTCGCGCTGCAATTTCATCCCGACGTGACCCACGCGATGATCCACCGCTGGACCACGCGCAACCACGAGCGCATGTCGCTGCCGGGCGCCAAGCCGCGCGAGACCCACTTCGTCGACCGCGAGGTCTACGATTACAGCGCGCGGGCCTGGCTCAATTTGTTTTTGCAGCGTTGGCTAACGAGCGACGGCGGCGATGCTCGCACCGCATTTGGTTCGACCGCATGCGCATGAGCGGCGCGGCGCGACTAATTTCCCTCGCTGCCGGCGGCGAGCTGCTCGGCGAAATAGGCCACGGTCTTGGTGTAGACCGTGGACGCATTCCACTGCAGCAGGACCTGGAAGTTGGCGGTGCCTTCGCCCCAGGGCTGGCCCGCTTGCCAGCCGTAGCCTTTGAGATAATTCGCCGTCGAGGCGAGCACGTCGGGGACGCTATGAATGAGGTCACGGCGGCCGCCGCCGTCGTAATCGACGGTGAATTTCAGATAGGACGACGGCAAAAATTGCGTCTGGCCGATCTCGCCGGCCCAGGCGCCGTGCATCTGGGCGGCCGCCATATCGCCGCGTTGGACGATCTGCAGCGCTGCCAGCAATTCGCCGCGAAATTTTTCGGCGCGGCGGCAGTCGTAGGCCAGCGTGGCGAGCGCGCGGATCGTCGAGAAGCGGCCATTGTCGGCGCCGAAATCGGTCTCCAGGCCCCAGATCGCGACGATCACTCCGCCCGGCACGCCGAACTGGCGCTCGATGCGGGATAAAAGCGGGCGGTATTGCTGCATCATGCGCCGGCCACGCGCCAGCCGCGGCGGCACCATGCGTCCGGAAAATTCCTCAAAGCTCTGGTGGAATACGCCCTGGGCGTGGTCGCGCGCGATGATGCTGCGATCGTAGGTGACACCGCCGAGCGCCGACTGGATGGTGGCGGCGGAAATGCCCTTGCTGGCCGCTTCCTGCTTGACGCCGGCGAGCCAGGTATCGAAGTCGCCGCCGCAGGGCGTGTCGGCCAAAGCAGCGGCCGGGCTCGCGGCGAGCGCGAGCCAGAGCAGGAGCCAATGCGTCAGGCGTGCAGGTGCCATACCCGTCCTTGCTGTGCCGGCGGCAATCAACGGCGGCATTACGTCCGCAATATGATGCGGCCGCAAGGCCCTAACGTCAGGTCTCGGACCTGCCTTCAGGCCTTCACCCGGGCCGTCACTCTAAACCTTTATCTGGCGCGGCTCATAGCGGTCGGTGTGGAACAAGTCACGGAAAATGGCGGCCCCGATCAGCACCACCGCGATGGTGCTCAGGCCGCCGAGCAGAACGGTCGGCACGGTGCCGATGAGGGCGGCGGCGGTGCCGGCCCGGAACGTGCCGAGCTGGTTTGAGGTCGCGGTGAACATCGAGTTGACCGCAAACACCCGGCCGCGCATGGCGTCCGGCGTATGGAGCTGCACCAGGCTCTGCCGGATCACGACGCTGACCAGATCGGCGGCGCCGACGACCACTAGCGCGCCCGTCGCCAGCACGAAATTCGGCGACAGCGCGAACAGCACCGTGGCGGCGCCATAGACCGCGACCGAGCCGAACATCGCATGCCCGATGCGCCGTGCGATCGGCCGCCGCGTCAGGACCAGCGCTGCGACGATGGCGCCGATTGCGGGTGCGGCCCGCAACGCGCCGAAACCGAGCGGTCCGGTCGGAAAAATGTCGCTGGCGAACACCGGCAGCAGCGCGGTCGTGCTGCCGAGCAGCACCGCGAACAGGTCGAGCGTGATGGCGCCGAGCACCGGCTTGTTGCGGGCGATGAACACGAAGCCGGAGAACAGCGTCGTCAGGTCCATCGGCTCGCGCTTGGCGAACGCCTGCGTCATGGCGACGCCCAGCATGATAGCGGCGGCGGACAGCCACAGCACGGTGCAGGCCGCGAAGGTCAGGCTCGGGCTCACTGCGAGGAGGAGGCCGCCGAGGGCCGGACCGGCGACGACGGCGGTCTGCGCCGCCGAATTCGCAGCCGCAATGGCGCGCGGCAGCACGGCGGCGGGCACGATGTTGGGCAATACCGATTGCAGGCTCGGCTGCTCGAAGGCCCGCCCGCCGCCGATCACGAAGGCCATCGCCAGCAAAAGCCCGGGGGTGAGGACCCCGCTCGCGGTTG
>JASHXZ010000283.1 GCA_030043285.1 Xanthobacteraceae bacterium
TGACGACATTGCCTACGATGCCCATGATATCGACGATGGGCTGCGGGCGGAATTGTTTGGCCTCGACGACATTACGGGGGTGGCATTGCCGGGCAAGATCCTTGGCGACATTCGCGCCGCCTATCCGGCGCTCGACGCGAGCCGCCTGGTCCACGAGTTCATCCGCCAGCTGATCGGCCTGTTGATCGAGGACGTGACTGCCGAGACCCGCCGCAGGCTTTCTCGTCTGGCGCCGAACTCTGCCGACGAGGTGCGGGAAGCACCTTCGGCGGTGGCGGGATTTTCGCCTGCGGTGGGAGAGGCAGAGCGCGCCATCAAGGTTTTTCTCAACGCGCGTATGTATCGCCACGATCGCGTCATGCACGTCATGGATCAGGCCGCCGGCGTGGTCCGCGACTTGTTCGCCCGCTATAGCGGGCAGCCCGGCGATCTGCCGGCGGAATGGCAGGAAGGACTGCCCGGCGCCGGCGAGGCGGCGCGCGTTCGCCGCATCGCCGATTTCATCGCCGGCATGACCGACCGCTACGCGCTCGCCGAGCACGGCAGGCTCTTTGACTCAACCCCCGAACTGCGTTAGGCGCGCGCCACGCCGCAACAATTGGCGTATCGCTAAGCCATGGCCGAAGAGAACATTTTCGCCGAAATTCTCGGGCGCGTTCGCCGCGCCACCGAAGCGCTGAGCGCTGCCGGTGCGTTGCCGGCCGGCCTCGACCGGTCACGCATTACGGTCGAGTCGCCGCGCGATGCGGCACACGGCGACATGGCGACCAACGCCGCCATGGTGCTCGCCAAGGACGCTGGCAAGAAGCCCCGCGAGCTTGCAAATGCCATCGCCGAGAAACTGCGTACCGACGATCTCATCAGCAGCGCCGAAGTCGCCGGACCGGGCTTCATCAATCTCACGCTGAAACCGGCGGCATGGCTTGATGCGTTACGCTCCGCGATCCGCTCCGGCGCGCGTTACGGCGCAACCGACCTCGGTCGCGGCACGCCGGTCAATATCGAGTACTTGTCAGTTAATCCGACGGGCCCGCTGCACATCGGGCACGGCCGCTGCGCGGTGTATGGGGATGCATTGGCCAATCTGCTTGCGTTCAGCGGATTCAAGGTCGTCCGCGAATATTACGTCAACGATGCCGGCGCCCAGGTCGATCACCTCGCCCGCTCGGTATATCTGCGGTATCGCGAAGCGCTTGGCGAGAGCATTGGCCCCATTCCCGAGGGTCTCTATCCGGGCGATTACCTCAAACCGGTCGGCGAGGCGCTCGCCGCACAATACGGCGAGGAATTGAAGGACCAGCCGGAGACAAAATGGCTGCCGTTGGTGCGCGACAAGGCGATCGAGATGATGATGGCCGATGTCCGCGCCGAAGTCGAAACGCTCAGGATCACCTACGACGTTTTTTATTCCGAGCGCTCGCTGTTTGCGGGCGGTATCGACTGCGTGGCGGAAACGGTTGAATGGCTGCGCCAGCGCGGCCTCATCTACGAAGGCCGGTTGCCGCCGCCGAAGGGTGCCCCCATCGAGGATTGGGAGGATCGCGAACAGACACTGTTTCGCTCAACCGCGTTCGGCGACGACATCGATCGTCCGCTGAGGAAATCCGACGGATCGTACACCTACTTTGCTTCGGATATTGCCTATCATCGCACCAAGCTCGAGCGCGGCTTTCGTGGCCTGATCGATGTGTGGGGTGCCGACCATGCCGGCTATGTCAAGCGTATGGCGGCCGCGGTAGCGGCGCTCAGCGACCGCCACGTGGAACTGGACGTGAAGCTCGTTCAGCTCGTGAAACTCCTGCGTGCCGGTGAGCCGATCAGGATGTCGAAGCGCGCCGGCGACTTCGTCACCTTGCGTGAGGTGGTCGATGAGGTCGGCTGCGATGCCGTCCGCTTCATGCTGCTGTACCGCAGGAACGAGGCCGCGCTCGATTTCGACCTCGCCAAGGTCATCGAGCAGTCGCGCGACAACCCGGTCTTTTACGTCCAATACGGCCATGCCCGCGGCCAGTCGGTATTCCGCAACGCCCGGGAAATCTTCCGCGATCTACCCGAGGACATTGCTGAGCTGGCCGATAAAGCCGAACTGCACCGCCTGAGCGACCCGGCCGAACTCTCGCTGATGCGGCGAATTGCCATGTACCCGCGCGTGGTCGAAGGCGCCGCGCAGGCGCATGAGCCACATCGGATTGCCTTTTATCTCTACGATTTGGCGAGCGAATTTCATGCGCTTTGGACGCTCGGCAATGCCGCGCCTCATTTACGCTTCATTATCCAAGATGATCGACAAATGACTGCAGCTCGGCTCGTCCTCGTAAAAGGCGTAGTTACCGTGCTTGCCTCGGGTCTCGCATTGCTTGGAGTCCAGGCGCCGGACGAGATGCGGTAATCCTCCGTAGCTTCGAGGGGTCGACTGCGGTCGAGGGGGCGCAACGGGGCAGGGTTCTATGGCCGACAATTTCCGGAGCCGCGATCCACAGGGGCGCGCTGGCGCCGCCGACAGCCTCTCCGATCCGCTGGCGGAACTCGCGCGATTGATCGGCGAAAGGGCGCCTCGGGTCGCGGACAGGGGCGATGCGCTGCGCGAAGCTGAGCGCTACGACGACGCGCCCCACACCTCAGGCGTCGAGTGGGTTGCCGGCGACGATACTTACGCCGAGCCGGCCCATGACGGCCACGAGGGCTACGCTGCTCATTCGTCCGACGGCGCAGCGTGGGCGGACGAGCGCGACCTTGACGATCGCCATGCCGAACCGCCGCCGCCGCGGCAGTACACCGACCCGGCGCTGCCGTTTGACGACTTCCCCGATCACGACGAGCGGCAGGAGCCGGCATTCGACGCGCAATCGCCCCGTTACGAACCGCCGCAGCGCGAGCCTTATCCGCCCGACGATCATGCGGCGCAGGAGCAGGACGTTAGCGCCGACGCTGAAGAAGAGTACGAGCATGACGGCCGCGCACCGCGCCGCAGCGGCACCATCCTGATCCTTGCTGTGTTGGGCTTGGCGGTGCTCGGCACTGCCGGCGCTTTCGGCTACAAGGCAATGTTCGGAAATTCGATGGTTTCGGGACTGGTGCCGCTCATCAAACCCGACGACAAGCCGATCAAAGTCCAGCCCAGCCAGGACAAGCAGGCCGGTAAACCAGGCCAGTCCGACACCGCCGACAAAGGGGCGGGGGAGCACTTGGTCGAGCATCAGGAACAGCCGATCGACGTCCAGTCGGCCAATCCGCCGGTTCCGCGCGTCGTCAATACGATTCCCGTCGTCTCGAACGCGCCATTCCCCGGCGCGGTGCCGCCTGCCGACGCGATGCCGGCCGCGCCACCGCCGCAGCCAATGGCCTTCCCGGCCGTTCAGGCGCCGCCGCCTGCCGCCGACCTTCCAGCCGCGCAGGCGCCGCAACCGGCTGTATCCGGCCCGGCCTCGTCCGGAGCCAAGCCGGTTCACACGCTGATCATCCGGCCCGGCGAGACGGCCAACGCGAATGCCAATGCGGCTCCCGCTGCAGCGCCGCCAGCTGCGCATACGGCGAAGCCGCGTGAGCAGGCGCCGCGAGAACCCCGGCAAACAGCCAAGGCCGGCGGACCGCTCTCCATCATGCCGTCGCCAGGAGGCGATGTGCAGGCCCGGGCGCCGGAGCGAACCCATGTGGCGATGCGGACGCCCGCGCCGCCGCCGCCCGAAGCGACGTCGACGGCTGGCGGCGGCTATTCGGTGCAGGTGTCCTCGCAGCGCAGCGAGGCAGAGGCCGAGGCAGCTTTCCGCGCCCTCCAAGCCAAATACCCGCAAGAACTCGGCAGCCGCCGCCCGATGGTGCGTCGCGCCGATCTCGGCGCCAAGGGCGTGTACTATCGGGCGCTGGTCGGTCCGTTTGCGTCCGGCGAACAGGCCACGGAACTCTGCAGCAAGCTCAAGGCTGCGGGCGGCAGCTGTATCATCCAAAGAAATTAGCGGCTTAGCGCTTGACGCTTGCACGGCGCGGCAGCTAAGCGGCGGCCATGCGTGCGTTCATTACGGGTGTCGCCGGACCGGCTTTAAGCGACGCCGAACGCGCGTTCCTGCGCGAAGCGGAGCCCTGGGGCCTCATCGTTTTTGCGCGCAATATCGGCACGCCCGAGGGGCTGCGGCGGCTGATCGGCGATTTTCGCACTACTGTCGGGCGCGAGGCGCCGGTGCTGGTCGACCAGGAGGGCGGGCGCGTGCAGCGCTTGGGCCCGCCACATTGGCCCAAATATCCTCCCGCGGCCGTGTACGGGCAGCTCTATGAGCGGGATCATGCCCGCGGCATCGCAGCTGCCAGGCTTGGCGGCAGGCTGATCGCCACCGATCTCCACGGGGTCGGCATCGACGTAGATTGTGCGCCGGTCGCCGACTTGCCGGCGCCCGAAGGCGATCCGATCATCGGTGATCGGGCCTTTGGCACCGAGCCTGACGCGGTTGCGGCTATCGCCGGCGCGTTTGCCCGGGGCCTGATCGAAGGCGGCGTGCTGCCGGTGGTCAAACATATGCCCGGCCACGGTCGCGCCACCGCCGATAGCCACAAGAAGCTGCCGGTCGTGAGGACCGACAGAGCCACTTTGGAGGCCAGCGATTTTGCCGCGTTCCGCGGACTTGCCGATTTGCCGATCGCCATGACCGCGCACCTGTTGTTTACGGCCATCGATCCAGTGGCGCCGGCCACCGCTTCGGCCGCTATAGTGCATGAGGTGATTCGCGGTTCGATCGGCTTTGCGGGTTTGTTGATGAGTGATGACATTTCCATGGGCGCATTGTCTGGCTCGCTCGGCGAGCGCACGCGCGCGGCGCTCGCCGCGGGCTGCGATCTCGTCCTGCACTGCAATGGCGACATGGCGGAGATGCAGTCCGTCGCCGCCTCAGCGCCGCGGCTGCAGGGCGAGCCGGCACGTCGGGCGGCTCAGGCACTGGCAAGGCGGCAGGCGCCGGCGCCGCTGGATGTCGCGGCCAAGCGCGCCGAATTTGCCGCGTTGTTGCACGGCCTTTGGCAACCGGCGCAGGGGTGGGCATGAGCGTTGAAGAGGTAAACTTCGAGGCTGAGCTGGCGGACCGCGCCACCGGCGAGCCGGCGCTGGTGGTCGACGTCGAAGGTTTTGAAGGTCCACTGGACCTTCTGCTCACGCTGGCGCGGCAGCAGAAGGTCGACCTCGCCAAAATTTCCATTCTTGCGCTGGCCGACCAGTACCTCGCCTTCGTCGAAGAGGCGCGCAAGCTGCGCCTGGAACTCGCCGCCGATTATCTGGTGATGGCGGCCTGGCTCGCTTATCTGAAGTCGCGACTGTTGCTGCCCGACCCGCCGGCGCCGGAAGGGCCGAGCGCCGAAGACATGGCCAACGCGCTGGCGCAACGGTTGCGCCGGCTCGAGACGATCCGCCAGGTGGCCGAGCAGTTGCTCAATCGGCCGCAGCTCGGCCGTGAGGTTTTTCAACGCGGCCTGCCCGAGCCGATCGCCGAGATCAAGCGGCCGCAATGGACCGCGACATTGTACGATCTGTTGTCGGCCTATGCGTCACGGCGGCAGACCCAGTCCCGCACCATCGTGCGCATGCCTAAGCGCAGCGTGTGGTCGCTTGCCGAGGCGCGCGAGGCGGTCGAGCGGCTGATCGGGTGCTCGTTCGATTGGAGCCCGCTCGATCAGTACCTGATCGAATATCTGGTCGAGCCCTCGCAGCGGCCGACGGTGCTGGCCTCGAGTTTCGCCGCCGCGCTGGAACTGGTGCGTGAAGGCCGTCTCGAACTGCATCAGCATGCGGCGTTTGCGCCGCTCTACGTGCGGGCGCGCGCCCAGCAAAGCGAAAGCGGCGCTGCGCCCCAATCGGGTAATGGGTGAGGAGGGGATATCTTGATGGCCAATGTGGCAGAGATGCGGGTGATCGTCGGCGATAGAGACCAGACTGAGGCAGAGGAGCGCGCGGAGGAGCTGCGCATCCTCGAAGCCTTGCTGTTTGCCGCCGAGGAGCCGCTCGACGAAAAGACCTTGGCGGCCCCGCTGCCGGCCGGCGTCGACGTGCACGCGCTCCTGACGCAGTTGCAGCAGGACTATGCCCCGCGCGGCGTCAATCTGGTGCGTGTCGCCGGCAAATGGGTGCTGCGTACCGCAGGCGATCTTGCTTGGCTGTTGACCCGCGAGGCGGTGGTGTCGCGGAAACTGTCGCGCGCCGCCATCGAAACGCTCGCCATCGTCGCATACCACCAGCCGGTGACGCGCGCCGAGATCGAGGACATTCGCGGCGTGACCACGTCCAAGGGCACGCTCGATGTGCTGCTGGAGACCGGCTGGATCAGGCTGCGCGGCCGCCGCAAGGCGCCGGGGCGGCCTGTAACGTATGGAACCACGGAAGCGTTCTTGTCGCATTTCGGCCTCGACGCCCTTGGCGATCTGCCCGGCCTTGACGAGCTCAAAGGCGCGGGCCTGTTCGAAGCGGCGCTTCCGGCCGGTTTCGAAGTCCCGGTGCCGTCCGACGATCCGGCATTGCGGGACGACGAGGATCCGCTCGAGCCGGGCGACCTCGATCTCGGTCTGGTTCCGCCGACCGATCGCGCTGAGTAACAAGGCGATCCGCCGCGCCCGGCGCGGCATCATTCACCCTGCGGCGTAGCGGCCTTGCGGTTGCGCTTGTTTTTGCCGCGTTCGACGCCTAGTTTCAGGCTCAAACAGGCACCTTGCCGCGGTCGCGGACGGAGGAATTCATGGGCAGTTTAAGCATTTGGCGTTGGCTGATCGTTCTCGCGGTCGGGCTCTTGCTGTTCGGTGGGCGCGGCAAGGTTTCCGACCTGATGGGCGACTTCGCCAAGGGCATCAAGTCGTTCAAGAAGGGGCTCGCCGACGACGATACGCCCCAGGCGAAGACCGACGCGCCGATCAAGAGCATCGACCACGAAGCGGCGCAGCGCGCCGAGACCGACAGCAAGGTCGAGCGCTCGATGTCCTAAAGCGGCGCGGCTCGCTTCGCCTTCGGCATCCGGGTAGAGCGAGCACGGCGGAACGCAACGGCCGCTCGTCGGCCGATTTCCTGAACCTCCTCGCCGGGCGAGATTTGAGGACGGATGCGATACGCGGCGAGCGCGCCGGGGACTTTCCCTTATGTTCGACATCAGCTGGAGCGAATTCCTCCTGATCGGCATCGTGGCGCTGGTCGTTATCGGGCCCAAGGAGCTGCCCGCGGTGATGCGCACGCTCGGCCAATGGACCCGCAAGGTCCGAACCATGGCCGCCGATTTCCAGAACCAGTTTCA
>JASHXZ010000284.1 GCA_030043285.1 Xanthobacteraceae bacterium
GCTCCTCGCCGCGCGCCGCGGCCTCGTTGACGATGACCGACAACGGCGTCTTGAGCGCATGCGCCAAATTGCCGACATGGGTGCGCGCCCGCTCGACGATTTCGCGATTGGCGTCAATGAGCGCGTTGGTCTCGCGGGCAAGCGGCGCGATCTCGACAGGAAATTGGCCCTCGAGCCGTTCGGCGCGGCCGGAGCGGATGGCGGCAAGCCGTTGCGAAATCCGGCTGAGCGGTGCCAGGCCGAAGCGCACTTGCAGCGCCGTGGTGAGCAGGAGCGCCAGTGTGAGCGCACCGAAGGTGAGACTGATGGCGCGATCGAAGCTGCGGGTTTCTTCGTCGATCTCCGCGGCGTCGCCGGCGACCGCGATCAAATATTTTCCTTCGTCGCCGAGATCGATGCTGCGCTCCACCAGGCGCAGCCGCTGATCCTCGGGTCCCTGGGCGTAGCCTTGCCGATAATCGACGTTGGCCTGATCGGCAGCGAGATGCGGCAGCGACGAATCCCAGAGTGAACGCGACGAGCGCACGTCGGATTTTTTGGCATCGAGCCGCGTCACCTGCCAGTACCAGCCCGACAGCGGCAGCTCGAACAGCGGCTCGCCGATCGATTGCGGGAATTTATCGCCGCCCTCCTCCGGCGAGGCGACGTCGGCCACCAGCGTGCGCAGATAGACGTCGAGGCGGCGATCGAACGCCCGCTCGACGGCGTGGCGATACAGCGTTGACAGCGCGATGCCGGTCAGGATCAGGATGACCAGCGTCCAACCCGCCGCCCACAGGAACAGGCGCAGCGCCAGCGAATTAGTGCGCATCGGGCGGGGTGAGCAGATAGCCGAGGCCGCGGACGGTCTGGATCACGTCGACGCCCAGCTTTTTGCGGATGCGGCCTACGAACACCTCGATGGTATTCGAATCGCGGTCGAAGTCCTGATCGTAGAGATGCTCGACCAGTTCGGTGCGCGACACCACGCGGCCGGCATGATGCATCAGATAGGCGAGCAGGCGGTATTCGTGCGAGGTGAGCTTGACCGGATTGCCGTCGACCGTGACGCGTCCGGTCCGCGTATCGAGGCGGACGCTGCCGCAGATGAACTCGCTCTTGGCGTGGCCGGCCGAGCGGCGCAACAGCGCGCGCACGCGCGCCAACACTTCCTCCAGATGAAACGGCTTGGCGACGTAATCGTCGGCGCCGGCATCAAAGCCCTGCACCTTGTCGCTCCAGCGGTCGCGCGCGGTGAGAATGAGCACCGGCATGGCCCGCCCGGTGCGGCGCCAGCCTTCGAGCACCGAGATGCCGTCCATCTTCGGCAGGCCGATGTCCAGAATGACGGCGTCGTACGGCTCGCTCTCGCCGAGATAATGGCCCTCCTCGCCGTCGAAGGCGCGATCGACAACGTAGCCGGCGTCCGTCAGGGCGGTGGCGAGTTGCCGGTTGAGATCGGGATCATCCTCGACGACGAGCAGGCGCAAGGATTTTCAGCTCCGTTTCAGCGTTGGCCGAGCAGCGTGCCCTTGACGGCATCCACCGTCAATCGCGCCACTTTACCGTCATGGGCGAGCATGGTGAGCACGTAAACGAGCCCCTCGCCATCATGGCAGAGCCTCGCCCGCACCACCGTGCCCGGCATGCGCTTTTTGGCGGCGTGGATAGCGGCGGAAAGATGGACGAGCTTGCCGCTCTCGATGGCGGCGCGCCGTTCTTTTTGATTGAGGCAGGCACGCGGTGAGCCAGCATCGGCCGGCGCCAGCCGGGCAGGTTCTTCCGCACGCGCGCCAGCGAGTGTAAGCACGGCCAGCGCCGCAACGGTCGCTCGGGCAAAACTGCGCATGATTCTGCCTATCGGACGCGTACTGAACACTGCCTGAACGGCCCGCTGGGGGCAAGCGCATATGCCGCCCGCGATTCGACGATGCCGACGGCGAATTGCTTCGTTCGCTGCGAGAGGACTGGCTGTTCGGCTGTAGCGGCAGACAAGCCTTAGTACAACGACGCACGTCGTTAAAATTTGGTGTTGCATCCCTAATCTAACCATTTATAATAGTTGTAGTATAATCAAAGACACTAAGGTGGGCCATGAACGCAACGTTCTGGCGCGGCGCTTTATTGTCAGTTGCGGTCTTGATTTGCGCGGTAGCCGTAGTTCTGGCCTTGCACCGGACTCGGTTGGACGAGACTACAGTCCGTGAAATTCTATTAAAGTATCAAAATTCAGGCCTGTTTAAGAACACTGGACTGGAAAGTTATTCTTTTGATTTGCCTCGGCAAAGCTTCGTTTATCCGGCAGAGCGTACCGCCGCAGACGTCGCCGGCTTCATACAACGCCAAGCATCAGATCGCGATAAACAGCTGCCAATCACGTTACCGTTCTTCCAATATGTGGAGGAGATAGGCCTAATCTTCGCAAAGAACACTCAGTTTGCTGGCAAAATACGAGTCAACGAGGAGCCGAAAGCTGATGCTATAAACATCTTTTTCTTAAGGGAGGACTCTAAGCACGTGGTGAGTCACTTCGATCGGAATTGTGTCTATATCGGATATCAGAACGCGATACTTTGTGATCCCAAGCTTTTTCTTGATTACTTTGCGGTAATAGAAAACATTCAGCGTACTTTTGATGTCCTTGTATTGGACTTGAAGTCACAAAAACCAGTACCTATCCAAGGACAAGCTCTAGAAAACGTGAAAAAATTGATCAAGCAATCGTTTGTAGTTTGGGTGTTGGGCCATGAGATAGGGCACGCGGTGCTTCATAAGAATTTGGTCCTCCAATCCAATCAGCAACTTCACTACAATCTGGATTATAGTGCCCCAGAAATTGCTGCCGATGCGTTCGTAGCTGATAAATTAGCCGCAAACGAGGCTCTAGCCACGAGCTTTTGGGTATCCACCGGCGAATTCGTCCAACAGGAGTATCGACGAATACTCCTTAAACAGTCACCTTCGTATTCCCAGGCCGCCAATTTTTCCGACAGAGATTTCCTCCTTTCGTCGCCGATAGCCCTTGCCTACAGCAGATATCAAGTCCCGCCGATCCTTCGTGCCTTGCGAATTGTCGACCAGCTTATTGCGCTGCAGCCAGAGATCGACGGGACTGGTTACCATGAGCGCCTTACGAACAATATAAGCGCGAGCAATGTTTTTTCGCGCAGAGCTGCAATTTCGATTGGTATGGTGGTGATGGTCGTCGCATCAATTTTAGCGGCAGTCAGCTTGATTACACATACCCGGCGTGTTTGATGAGGAAAAAATGATTGCTATAATTCGATCCTCAGCAGTCATCTTGTTTGTTGCGGGCGTATTTCTGATTTTTATCAGGC
>JASHXZ010000285.1 GCA_030043285.1 Xanthobacteraceae bacterium
ATCGAGGGCCAGGAGAACGTCGACCTCGGCGACATGGTCGCGCGCATTTCCGAAAGCCTGGCCGAGACCATCATGCTCGGGCCGAAGGACCAATGGGCGGCTTTGACGGCTGAGGCGATCCGTCATCTCGGCCAGACCATGCTGGAGGACATCGAGGGTATCGAATCGAGCACCGCGCATTAGGCGGAGTGGAAAGCTTCCGAGGCACGAGACGCGAGCATGGACCAGGAAACCACAGTCAACGACGACCTTTTGTTCGACCTGCGCGACGGCATCGGCCGCGTCACCTTCAACCGGCCGCAGGCGCGCAACGCGTTCACGTTCGCGATGTACGAGCGGCTGGCGCAAATCTGCGAGCAGGCCAATAAGGACCGCACCGTCAAGGTGCTGGTGTTCCAGGGCGCCGGCGACAAGGCGTTCGCCTCGGGCACCGACATCAACCAGTTCCGCGCCTTCACCACGCCGCAGCATGCGCTCGACTACGAATCCCGCATCGACCGCGTGCTCGGCCAGCTCGAGCAATGCCGCGTGCCGACCATCGCGGCGATCAACGGCGCCTGTACGGGAGGCGGCGCAGGTATCGCCGCGTGCTGCGACCTGCGCATCGGCACCAAGAGCGTGCGGATGGGTTTTCCGATCGCGCGCACGCTCGGCAATTGCCTGTCGATGTCGAACATCAGCCGGCTCACCGCGCTGGTCGGCCCGGCGCGGGTGAAGGATTTGATCTTCACCGCGCGGCTGATAGGCGCAGAGGAAGCCGCCGCGGTCGGCTTGCTCAACGAAGTGGTCGAGAACCTGCCGGCGCTGCAGAAACGCGCCGACGAACTCGCCGCCAATGTCGCCGGCAATGCGCCGCTCACGCTCAACGCCACCAAGCAGGCGCTTGCCCGCCTGGTACGCCGGTTGTCGCGCGAGGAGGGCGAGGACCTCATTCTCATGTGCTACATGAGCCACGATTTTCGCGAAGGCCTCGACGCTTTCCTCAACAAACGCGCGCCGAAGTGGACCGGGGAGTAGCGCCTATTTGCGCCGAGACTTTTTCACCGCTGCGCCGAACGCTTCGAACAGTTTGCGATTGACCGGATTGCGGTTGGCATCGTGCTCGGCGTGCCATTGCACGCCAAGCGCAAAGCCGGACGCCTCGGCGATGCGGATCGCCTCGACGGTGCCGTCCTCGGCGACGCCCTCGATGACGATGCGCTTGCCGGGCTCCAAGATGCCCTGGCCGTGCAGGGAATTGACCCGGATGGTGTCGCAGCCGAGCAGCTTGGCGAACACGCCGCCGGGCGTTAGCCGCACCTCGTGACGGTCGGCGAACACCACGGCGAGGTCGGGATGAATTTCGCCGTTGGGCAACCGCGGCATGCGGTGATTCATGCGCCCGGGCAACTCGCGGATTTCCGGATGCAGCGAGCTGCCGAACGCGACGCTTATTTCCTGAAAGCCGCGACAGATGCCGAACAGCGGCACGCCACGCGCAACGCAGGCCTCGATCAACGAAAGCGCCAGCGCGTCGCGGTTGCGGTCGTACGGCTCGTGGCGCGGGTCTTCGGCCATGCCGAAGCGGGTCGGGTGCACGTTGGCGCGCGCGCCGGTGAGCAGGACGCCATCGACAACATCGAGCAGCGCGCCGATGTCGGTGATCTCCGGCGTGCCGGCGAAAATGAGCGGCAGCGCGGCCGCGACCTCCGCCACTGCGCGCAGGTTGCGCTCGCCGACCCGCTGCGCGGTGAAGCGGCCCTCGGCCTGGTGCGCGCTGCCGATCACGCCGACCACGGGGCGCCTTTTGGTCATTTCATTGCGCGGCCTGGATCACTCCTGATCCGGTGTGATATCCGGCTCCAGTCTGTGATGCAGTCGCTCGGCATCGGTGAGGGTGTCGAACACAGCCTCGAAGGCGCCCTCGACCTTTTCCTCGATTCTCCGCACGAAGCTACGCCGCGGTTTCGCAGTTTGTTGGGCCGCCACGGGTTGGGAGGCGGCCGGTGGGGCGGCCATGGGTTTGCTGGCTGCGCGTTTACTAACCGCCGGCTTTTTGGCCGCGGGTTTTGCTGCCTTTGCCGGCGCGGCTTTGCGCTGTGGCTTGGCTACCGCGCGCTTTTTGCCGGCGGCTTTCTTGACGGCGCCTCTTGCCGGCTTACGCGCCTTCGCAGCGACCCTCTTGCGTGCCTTTTTCGCCATTGTCGAATCTCCGATTCGCAGCCTGCCCCAGTTCTATTCCGAGCATAAGCAGAGCCCGGCAGCCGCGCCAGAGGCGAATGCGGATGTATTGCGCAATATGCGGCGCGCGATCTGCGCTGTGCTAAAATAACCCAATGGCGCTTCCGACCAGCCTGCCGCCGCTCCGCACGCTGTTCTTCGACGATCTTCGGGTCGGCATGACCGAGCGGCTGAAGAAGACGATCGCCGCGTCCGACGTGGTCGGCTTCGCGCAGCTCACCGGCGACCGCAATCCGGTGCATCTTTCCGAGCACTTTGCCGCCCGCACCCCGTTCGGCCGGCGCATCGCGCATGGCCTTTACACCGCGAGCCTGATCTCGGCGGTGCTCGGCACGCGGCTTCCCGGACCCGGCGCGATCTACATCGCGCAGACGCTGAATTTTCGCGCCCCGGTGAAGATCGGCGACACCGTGACGGTCGTCGTCACAGTGGCCGAACTGATCCCGGAAAGATCGCGGGCGCGCCTGACCTGCG
Organism: Xanthobacteraceae bacterium; assembly: GCA_030043285.1. GTDB lineage: Bacteria > Pseudomonadota > Alphaproteobacteria > Rhizobiales > Xanthobacteraceae > BOG-931. The sequence goes on from JASHXZ010000285.1 coordinate 2,695, forward strand.
TGTGCAAGGTCGGCCGGCAGGTAGTGCTCGACGGCGAAGCCCTGGTGAAAGTGCCGCGCGAGGACAAAGGCAAGCGGCCAACGATGCGGTTGTAAGGACGTAGCCTGGATTGAGCGGGAGCGAAATCCAGGGACGACCTTACGGCTCGCGCACCGGCCCCCGGCTTTCACTACGTTCAAGCCGGGCTACGCTTGCTACGCTTGCTTCGACTTGATTTCATAATCGCTCAAAACATCTCGCATGATGCCGGGAAGGCTCCTCGCCAGCCCATCGACCTTTGCGTCGATTTTCCGATCCAAGCTGTCGACCTTGCTCTCCAAGCGATCAAATCGCTCTTCGGTCTTCTCTTGGAATGCGAGTAAATCGCGATGTACGGCCTTGACCTGATCGTTCAGAAATCCAAACGACCCTTCAAGCTCGCCGACGCGGCGCTTGAGATCACGAATCTCGGCTTCCACATTCATCGCCATGACTTATTCTCTAGCATGCGCGAGGTGCTCTAGCATGCGCGAGCCAGTACCGACGTTATCATAGGAACAAAACGGAAACAAGCCTCACCGCCAGCCGAGCGCCGGGGCGACGTGCTTGAGCACTGACTCGATGACGTGGGCGTTGTAGTCGACGCCGAGCTGGTTGGGCACGGTGAGCAAGAGCGTATCGGCCTCGGCGATGGCCTCGTCGGCCTTGAGCTGTTCGACCAGCGCGTCCGGCTCGGCGGCGTAGCTGCGGCCGAACACGGCGCGCCGGTTGTCGCCGAGGAAGCCGATCTGGTCCTCGTTCTCGCCGCCGCGGCCGAAATAGGCGCGGTCGCGATCGTCCACCAGCGCAAAGATGCTGCGGCTGACCGAGACGCGCGGCGCGCGCGTGTGTCCGGCCGCCTTCCAGGCCTCGCGGAATTTCCGGATCTGGCCGGCCTGCTGGATGGCGAGCGCCTCGCCGGTCTCGTCGTAGACCAAGGTCGAGCTCTGCAGGTTCATGCCGACCTTGGCGGCCCATTCGGCCGTGGCGCTTGACCCCGCGCCCCACCAGATGCGCTCGCGCAACCCCTCCGAATACGGCTCGAGCCGCAGCAGCCCCGGCGGATTGGCAAACATCGGCCGCGGATTGGGCTTGGCAAAACCCTGGCCGCGCAGCACTTCGAGAAACACTTCGGTGTGGTGCCGCGCCATGTCGGCGTCGGTCTTGCCCTCGGGCGGCGCGTAGCCAAAGTAGCGCCAGCCGTCGATCACCTGCTCGGGCGAGCCGCGGCTGATGCCGAGCTGCAGCCGGCCGCCGCTGATGACGT
>JASHXZ010000286.1 GCA_030043285.1 Xanthobacteraceae bacterium
ACGACCACGAGCGCGGCGATGCGGATCATGAAAAAAGCGGCCTGATCTGAGCCAACGGCTTGGCTGAATGCGCGATGCGGGGCCGGGTTAACATTTCGATTACGGCAATTCCAGGGACCAGGGTCGGAACCCACCGGAACCTGCCCCGCAATCAGGCTAATGCTCGCCGGGCGACCAAGCTTTGTAGTCGCCGGTCGCTTTCGGCCGGCGGCCGGGACCCAGGGTCGAACCGCTCGGGCGATATGCCCCCGAAGTGCCGGTCAGGTTCGGCCGATGTGGCTTCTCCCACGGATGCGGCCGCGGCTTATCCAGCGTCGGCGGCACGTCCACGGTGTGATGCAGCCAGCCGAACCAGCTGGGCGGCACCTTCGAAGCCTCGGCAATCCCATTGTAGATGACCCAGCGCCGCTCGATGCCGAGCGCCGGGTCGATCTTGCCGCCTTTGGTGCGATAATAGCGGTTGCCGAATTCGTCGTCGCCGACGTATTCGCCGTAACGCGCCGTCCACACCTGGGTGCCAAACGTTTGGCTATTCCACCAGGTGAATACGCGCTGCAGAAAGATCTTCATCGGCGGTCTAAGGTTTTGCGATAACGTTGTGGCTGCTAATGCCACCGCGCGGCCGGGCTGTCCAGGCGGAACCGGGCCGAACCGGCCGGGCAAGTTCCGCGTTTCCTCATCTGTTAATGTATTGATCGACGTTCATTTCCGCGGCAGTTCCCCGATATGTGGCAGGATTTTATCCATCATGTGAAATCGGCCTTTGCGGCGCTGGCCGCGGCGCTCCCGTTTGCGCCGCTATGGGCCGTATCGATCATCATCCTGGTGATCGCAACGGCCGTCGCCTGGATCATCCATGCCGCCACTCTCGCCATCTTGAACCGGCTGCTCCGGACGAGGCGGCCGTATCTTCGCTCGGTCCTCGATCAGACCAGAAATCCGATCCGGCTGGGCCTCTTGCTCATCGCCATGGCGATCGCGCTGCAGACCGCGCCGCTCGGCAGCGACACCAGGGCCTTCGTGTCCCGTCTGCTTGGCCTCGGCATCATCTGCCTGATCGGCTGGATGGCGCTGACCGCGCTGCGCGTTGCGGCGAGCTTGTACCTGCTGCGCTTCCAGGTCGAGACGGCCGATAATTTGCTGGCGCGCAAGCACGTGACGCAGGTCCGCGTGCTGCAACGCATCGCCGAGATCGCGATCGCTCTGGTGACGCTCGGCTTTGCGCTGATGACATTCAGCGAAGTGCGTGAATTCGGCGTCACGCTGTTCGCCTCGGCGGGCGTTGCCGGCATCGTCGCCGGACTGGCCGCACGGCCGATCATGAGCAACTTTCTCGCCGGCGTGCAGATCGCCATAACGCAGCCGATTCGCATCGACGATGCGGTGATCGTCGAAAACGAGTGGGGCAATATCGAGGAGATTACCTTCAGCTACGTCGTGCTCCGGCTATGGGACTTGCGGCGCATGGTGGTCCCGATCAGCTATTTCATCGAAAAGCCGTTTCAGAACTGGACCCTGACAGGCGGCGAATTGGTCGGCAGCGTCATGCTCTACGTCGATCACACCACGCCAGTCGATGCGGTGCGCAAAAAACTGACCGAGATCGCGACCCAATCGAAGCTGTGGAACGGCAAGGTGGTCAACCTGCAGGTCACCGACTGCAAGGAGACGACGATCGAGCTGCGCGCGCTGGTCAGCGCCAACAATTCCGGCGCAGTGTCCGACCTGCGCGCCGAAGTGCGCGAGAAGCTCATCGATTTTCTGCAGCGCGAGCATCCGCACGCGTTGCCGCGGCGGCGCAATGAGATCAGTGAAGCGGGAGCAAGCAAAGCAAACGAGCGCCCCGCGACCCCGCCGCGGAGCGGCGGCTGATTAAAGCCGGCTTCGCCGCTACTCCGGGCTCAGCAAGGCAGCGGCGATCGCGGCCCATTCGTCGGCAAGCTCGCCGTCAGCCACCGGCTGGCGCGCCTGCCGGTACCAATAGCGCGCGTTGTCGAGGTCGCCTTCGAACCGATGCAGATAAGCGTGCACCCAGGCGCACTCGGCGCCATCCTCGCTCATCACCAGCTTGTGCGCCTTGCGCCAATCGTCCTTTCCCGCCCACCACAAGGCAACAAGCCCGGGCGACAGGCCGGACGGTGGCTCGGACTTGGACAGCGATCGTTTGAAGCCCAGCGGCGTCATGATCGGTAGCCTACCACCATTTCTCCGGCGCGAACCGCCCGGCCGCCTGCTCGATCACGGCGCCGAGCGCGAACAGTGTTTCTTCCTGGAACGGTCGGCCGATCAGCTGCAGTCCCAACGGCAGCCCCTGCGCGCCCAATCCGCTCGGCACCGAAATGCCCGGCAGCCCGGCCAGGTTCACCGTCACCGTGAACACGTCGTTCAAGTACATTTCAACCGGGTCGGCGCGGCCCTTTTCGCCGATGCCGAACGCCGCCGACGGCGTGGTGGGCGTCAAGATCGCGTCGATACCGTCGGCAAAACACGTTTCGAAATCACGCTTGATCAAGGTGCGCACCTTCTGCGCGCGCAGATAATAGGCGTCGTAATAGCCGGCGGAGAGCACGTAGGTGCCGATCATGACGCGGCGGCGCACTTCCTTGCCGAAACCGGCCGCGCGCGTGCGCTCGTACATGTCGATGACGTCGCGGCCCGCGACGCGCAGCCCGTAGCGGACGCCGTCATAACGGGCCAGGTTCGAGGACGCCTCGGCCGGCGCCACGATGTAATAGGCCGGCAGCGCGTATTTGGTCATGGGCAGCGAAATCTCGACCGTCTCGGCGCCGGCGTCCTTGAGCCATTGCGCGCCGCGTTCCCATAACTGCTCGATTTCCGCCGCCGTCCCCGGCATGCGGTATTCCTTCGGGATGCCGATGCGCATGCCTTTGACCGAGGCGCCGACCGCTTTCTCGTAGTCCGGTACCGGAAGATCGACGCAAGTCGTGTCTTTGGCGTCGGCGCCGGCCATCGAGCGCAACAGGACGGCGCAATCGCGCACGCTGCGGGCAAACGGCCCCGCCTGATCGAGCGAGGACGCGAACGCCACGATGCCCCAGCGCGAGCAGCGCCCGTAAGTCGGCTTTATGCCGACGATGCCGCAGAACGCCGCCGGCTGGCGGATCGAACCTCCGGTGTCGGTACCGCTGGCGGCGACGCACAGTCCGGCTGCGACCGCTGTCGCCGAGCCACCCGAGGAGCCGCCGGGCACCAGCTTCTGCTCCGAACCGCGCCGGCGCCACGGCGACACAACGGGGCCGAAGCATGACGTCTCACTCGACGAGCCCATGGCGAACTCGTCATTGTTGAGTTTTCCCAACAACACCGCACCGTCCCGCCAAAGACCGGCGGTGACGGTAGACTCATACGCAGGAACGAAATTTTCCAGAATGCGCGAGCATGCCGTGGTGCGCACGCCGGCAGTGCAATACAGATCTTTGACGCCGAGCGGCAAACCTTCGAGCGGGCCGCCCTCACCTTTTGCCAGTCGGGCATCCGAGGCCTGCGCCATGGCACGGGCGCGGTCCGGCGTTTCCAGCACGAACGCATTGAGCACGCGCGCTCTCTCGGCGGCGGCGATGTAGGCTTCGGCAAGCTCGGTTGCGGAAAACTCCCGCTTGCGCAACGCATCGCGCGCCTGCGCCAGCGTAAGCGAGGTCAAATCGGTCATTCAGCGGTGGGATCGTCGCAGGAAAATGGATTTTTCTCAGCTTTCAGGTCACGGCTCGGTTCGCGCTGCTGCGCCCGCCGTCCCGCTTCCTCGCCTTGCACCGGCAACGGCTGCACCGGGAAGGCGCCAAACAAAGCATCTACCGCGGCCGGATCGTCAGGCCGCAAGAGACCGCGGCTTTCCAGGTAAGCCAGCCAGATCGAATCTTGCTCGCAGGCGAGGCACATTTATTCTACCACCTTCGGCACGACGAAGAAGTGATCGTCCCGTGCCGGCGCATTTTGTACGATGTCGTCCGCAATGCCGCCGTCCATCACCTCGTCTGTGCGCATTTTCATCGCCATGGGTGTCACCGAGGTCATCGGCTCGATGCCTTCGACATCGACCTCGCCAAGCTGCTCGACGAACGCCAGGATGGCATTGAGTTCGCCGCGCAACGGCTCAACCTCGTCGTCGGCGACGGCAATCCGCGCCAGACGCGCCACACGGCGCACGGTATCGGCGTCGACGGACATTTTGACCTCTAACCGCGCCTCGCGCGGTGCAATGGCCCGGCTATAGCAGAGGCGCGCCTGCGAGCCAAATTATCGGTGGCGCCCCGCACATTG
>JASHXZ010000287.1 GCA_030043285.1 Xanthobacteraceae bacterium
CTGCGCGCGGGTTTCGTACCCCGCACTCGGGCGGCTTCGGACCCTGCTCGTCCGGCATTACGACCGGGCTGCGAGGAGCCTCGCTAATAAAGGGGTTTGGAGCGGTGCAAGCCGTTCCGGACTGCCGGGAAACGCAGCCCGAAGCTGAGCCAGGGTTAAAAGCCTGGCGAGTGTCGCGGCGGAGCGCCGAAAGGCGAGCGCGCCGTTTAAGCGGATGCTTCGCGGTAACGCGAAACCGTCCGTGGCGCGCGCCGGACTGGAAGCCTCTTTGGGCGTGCTCGCTCAAACTTCCGGTGCGGTCCTCTACCCCCGCGTCTTTCGGCGCTCCGCCTCCCCGTATTTTTTTGGAGGCAAACGCTGTCGTGCCGTTCGTTGGCAAGCCTCGGGCGCAAAAAACGCGTCGCGAGAACGGTGAAGCTTTGTCCAGTTCACCTCATCCTGAGGTGCGAGCGCAGCGAGCCTCGAAGGATGCAGGCCCCAGCGCCCCGGCCTGCATCCTTCGAGGCTCGCGCTACGCGCGAGCACCTCAGGATGAGGTGAACAAGGCTCGATCAGAGAAAACATCACCATGCCGCATGCAAAGAAACCGAAGGCGCCGCGGGATTATCCCGGCCAACAACGGCACCATCGTTGCGGGCAGCCTGCCGCGTTACCCGAGCTTGCGCCCGATGATGTCCTCGCAGCGCACGCCTTCCGGCGGCTGTTCGCCGAGATAAAAACCACCCGACATGGCGAATTGCATGCGGTTCGACGGCGGGCCGGCCGTGCCCCAGCGGTCGCCGCGCGTCGGCACCATCTTCTCCCAATACTTGGCATCCTGCGGCACGTGCGTCGCCTCGTCGATCTGGTCGAGCTCGGTAGTGTATTCGGCAACAAAACCATCCGGCTCGATGAAATAAGAGAACACGTTGTTGCCCGGGCCGTGGCGGCCGACGCCCCACTCGATGTCGAAGCCGTTGCGCTTGACCCGGCCGCTGCCGCGCATCAGCCCGTCGATGCTGGGCACTTCGTAGGCGACGTGATTGAGCGACGGGCCGTTGGCGCGAACCAGCGCGATGCTGTGATGGTCGGAGCAGCAGCGCAGAAAATCCATGTAGTGCGTGCTGTCGGAGTGCCGAAAGCCGAGCACGTCGACGAAAAACGGCATCTGCTTGGCGGCATCGCCGCTGTTGAGGACGACGTGACTGATCTTGGTCGGCCGCGAGCGGTCGATCGCGACGTCGGGATGCTGCATGATGTCCGAGGCGATGCTCATCGGCAGGCCCTCGGTCGTCTCGAAGCGGAAGCCGTAGCCGCCGCCGGCGGCGGCCGGCAGTGGCGCCGGCTCGCTCCGCACCGTCACGCCGTAGGATTTCGCCTTGGCGCAGAGCGCATCGACCGTGGCACGGTCGGGCGCGGCGAAGTGCACGCCGAGGAGCGCCGGCTTGGCCCTCTCGCGGATTGTGAGCACATGGTGATCGCCGCCAGTGCCGCGCATATGAACGCCATCGCCGTCGGCGCAGACCTGTTCGAGCGCCCATGCCTTGGTGTAGAAGTCCGCCGATTGCTGCAGATTGCGCACGCCGAGCTCGATGCTGCGCACGCCGGTCACTTTGCCGCTCGTCATTGCAGTCCTCCAATAACCTTTGGCCGCAGGATAGGGGCGCCGCGCTTGGCGATCAATGATAATGTCGCCCGCGCAGCCAAGGAGGCCGCGATGCACCATCCCCGTCGACGCTTTTTGCACTTGGCTGGTGCCGCGGCTTTCGCAACCCTGCCGCGCGCCGCATGGGCGCAGCCTTATCCGACGCGAACGGTCCAGATCATCGTCGATCTGTCGCCCGGCCTGGCGCCCGACGTCGCCGCCCGCCTGATCGCGCCGCCGCTGTCGCAGCGGCTCGGCCAGTCGGTCGTGGTCGAGAACCGGCCCGGCGCCGGCGGCAACATCGGCGCCGAGTACGTGGTGCGGGCGGCGCCGGACGGCTACACGCTGTTGGCGGCGATTTCGGGAAATGCCGTCAACGCGGCGCTCTATCCGAACCTTTCGTTCAACTTCGTCCGCGACATCGCACCGGTCGCCTTCATCGGCTACACGCCGTTCGTGCTGGCGGTGACGCCATCGTTTCCGGCGAAGACCGCCGCGGAATTCATCGCCTACGCCAAGGCCAATCCGGGCAAAATCAACGTGGCCACGGCCGGTATCGGCACCGCACCGCATCTCGCCGGCGAATTGCTGAAGATGATGGCCGATATCAATCTGGTGCAGGTGCCGTATCGCGCCAATTTCATGCCGGATCTGTTGGCCGGCCAAGTGCAGATGTCGTTCGTCGCGCTGGCGCCGGCGATCGGTTATTTGCGGGCCGGCAAGCTGCGCGGGCTTGCGGTGACCAGCGCCAAACGGCTCGAGGTGCTGCCCGACATCCCGCCGCTTGGCGATTTCGTGCCGGGCTACGAGGGCAGCGGCTGGCTCGGCGTCGGCGCGCCGCGCAACACGCCGGCTGCGATCATCGATAAGCTCAACACCGACATCAACGCCGTAATCGCCGACCCCGCGATGCGAGCGCGTATGATCGGGCTCGGCATCGATCCGCAAGCGATGACGCCGGCGCAATTCGGCAAGCTGATCGTCGACGCCACGGAAAAATGGGCCAAGGTCATCAAGTTCGCTAATATCAAGATGGAGTGAAACGGTACCGCGCTCGCAACGCGTGAGCGCGGCCCGCACATCAGGTGAAGGCATGACAATTCAGCCGCAGCGTTTCGAGCAAGGTAATGGCAAACCGCATCAGGAGCTCATCAGCGGGCCCTACTTGCGCAACGCCTGGTACGCGGCGGCCTGGTCGGATGATATCGGCGACGGCCAAGTTGTCGCCCGCACCATCATGGAGGAGCCGATTGCGCTTTATCGGCGCGCCGACGGTTCGGTGGCGGCGATCGCGGACCGCTGCGCACATCGCTTCGCACCGCTCTCCATGGGCAAAGTGGTCGGCGGCGACCGCATCCAGTGCCCCTATCACGGCCTCGAATTCGACGGCAGCGGCGCCTGCGTGCGCAACCCGCACGGCACCAAGAACATTCCGTCCCGCGCGCGGGTAAAGAGCTATCCGGTGATCGAGAAGCACAAGGCGGTTTGGCTCTGGATGGGCGCGGCGCCCGCCGATGAGGCCAAGGTGCCGGATTTCGCCGTGCTCGACAACGTGCCGGAGATTTACACCACCAAGCGCGACAGCATCACCATTCGCGCCAACTATCAGCTGATCATCGACAACCTGCTCGATCTCAGCCACACCTCGTATCTGCACGAAGGCATTCTGGGAAATGCCGATACTGTGGAATCAGAGATCAATGTCGAGCAGGACGGCGACGACGTCGTGGTCGGGCGCCTTGCCACCGATTCGGCGCCGCCCGGCATGTTCGCCCAGTTCTGGCCGAACCATCCGCCGCGCGTCGACAAGTTCACCAAGATGCGCTGGATGGCGCCGTCGACGCTGCGACTGGTCACCGGCATCTGCAAGATGGGTGGGTCGCCGGAGAGCGGCACCGGCTACATCGCGATCCACATGCTCACCCCGGAGAACGCGCGCTCGACGCTTTACCATTTCACCGCCGTGCGCTTCGGCGTGCTGACCACCGATGACACGCTCAATCGCGAACTGCAGGAAAAGATCGCCAAGATGCGCCGCTTCGCCTTCGCCGAACAGGACGCGCCGGTGATCGAAGCGCAGCAGCGCGTCATCGAGGCGGCGCCGACGCCGCTCGACCCGATCATCCTCGCCGTCGACGTCGGGCCGGTGCGCTACAAGCGCATCCTCAACAAGATGCTGGAGGCTGAGGCCGGGCGCGAGTCGCCATCTTAATTTTTCAGATTAGACAAAGATCTTATCGATCAGAGAAAGCCGTCGATCGCAATGGCTGACGTGTGCTTCGAAAGGATTTTGTTGTCAAGGGTCTTCGACCGCCGAAGGCGGCGCTTCGCGCCCTTGACAACAAAATCCTTTCGAAGCTTTTAGCTGCCATTGCGATCGACGGCGTAATGCGACGAGGCAAGTGAGTACGGCATGACTCTGTCTTTATAGAGATCAAGCCCTTACGGCTCGCTACGCCGCCAGCACGATCCGGCCGTTGCGCTCGTACAGGATCTTTTCGAAGCTCTCGATCGGCGCCGGCCTGCTGAAATAATAGCCCTGCACTTCGGTGCAGCCTTCGGCCACCAGGCGCTTGAGCTGATCCTCGGTTTCGACGCCCTCGGCAACTACCGCGATGTTGAGCGCGCGCGCCAAGTCGATGATCGCCTTGATGATGGCGACCGACTCGCCGCCTTTGGCAATGTCGTTGACGAACGACCTGTCGATCTTGATCTTGTCGAACGGGAAGCTGCGCAGATAATTGAGCGATGAGAAGCCGGTACCGAAATCGTCCATCACGATATGGACGCCGAGCCCGCGCAGCTCATGCAGCACGGCTATG